>JBGUET010000497.1:0-1506 GCA_041821225.1 Sedimentibacter sp. | reverse complement strand
ATGTGGTTAAGTTTAGTATTATTACTGTCCTAAAATATCAGGACACTTCAAGAAGCTTTCTACGATTTCTAACATGTAGCTTCCGGTCATTGATGTAATTTGTATTTCTCCATCCATGAATACAAATGATACTACATCATGTAGACCAGCACTAACACATAACATACCTGCAATTGCAATTTCCTCTTTTTCATTAATGTTAAAAGTTTCAAGCATAACTACAGTTTGTGGAATGAGGAAGCCTGTTGCAAATGCTTCATATCCCTTAGATAATGCATATCCATTTTTAGATTCAATTATTTTTTTATCAACTAATCTCTCTAAAATATTTTCAATAATTTCTGCTTTAGGAACTGCATAGTTATAATTGTTTATAATCATCTTTAGTAAGCCATTTTGAATTGGATTATCAATCATTTCCCTAATCTCAGCAAGAGAAATGATATATTCTATTTCTTGACCCCAATATGAATACATAGTTTTTTTTCTATAAATGTCAACTATTGCAAGCAGAACTAGCATTTCATCATCCAAAAGCAACACGTCAATATCTGATGTTTTTATATTTGACATTCCAGTAAATTCTGAAAGTTCTATAATAGTAGTATTGAAATTATCAGGTATATCAAATATCATATCACCATTGTCATTTTCAGCAAGAATTAAAGTATTTGCTGATTTATAAGCATACTTTTCAACTAAAAATTCTTTATCCTTTAAAATAAATCTTGTGCATCTTTCTGGCTTTGCAACAATTTTTAGAATCTCATAATCTTTTGCTGAAATTTTACCATCTTTATATATGCCTTTCTGCTTTAAAGTGCTTTCCTCTGTTCCATCTGAATTATAATTAACATTTGAAAAAAAACCTATTTTATTATTTTCTAATATTTGATTTGATAAAAATGATATTTCATTTTTTGTAAGCTTCATATTTATAGCTCCTTTCTATTTACCTACCACAGATTTTTTAATTGGATTGACTATTTTTGGCTTTACAATAAACTCGTCTGTCAAAGCTCCACCAATTTTAGATGCACTTGATTTGTTTACCAAAACATTTTTCATAGTCGGTAAAATATTTGTTGCTCCCTTAGGTAAAACAATATTAGTATCTCCAGCAACCTTGTCAGTTGCAGCTCCAACTATAGCCTTAAATGCGCCATCTATTGCCCCTTCCTTTCCTGCCTTAATCCAATCACCATTAGGTCTATTTGATTCTCCTACAGCAGAACCAACAGCTTCCCCAGCAACAGTTAAAACAGCTTTTTTCAGTGGATTGTTGCCAAAATACTCGGCATCTGCAATTGCATCTGCACCGCCCTTTATAGACCCTTCATATAGTGAAGCCTTGCTCACTCCTTTATCCGCCATCGTACCAGCTATGCCTTTTGTAACCTTATAGCCAGCTTTAATATACTTGCCGCCAGGTGTTATTGTTGAAAGTCCATCGACTGCCGTATCTGCTACTGCGCCTACAACAGTTGCACCAACTTCTCCTGCTGC
>JBGUET010000496.1:0-1508 GCA_041821225.1 Sedimentibacter sp. | reverse complement strand
GAAGAATGGAAAAGGTTTTTAACTGAATTGAAGAGTAATTTTATAGAATTTCTACAATTAGATCCAGAAGAGATTCACGCGAGGTTTGCTGAAAGTCAATTGATGGAGTTCTGTAAAGCTTTTAGGTAACTAAAATTAGATAATTAAAAGAAGGAGATTTTATATGTTACATTATAATTTTGACCCAATATATACTACATGGCAAGATCCGGAAGTAATGAAAGGACTTCATAAATTTTCAAAGCCTGATGGTATGGAAATTATAGACAAAGTTGTACCTGGACCTAATGGAGGACAGGACATAGAGGTTCGTATTTATAAGCCAGAATCAAAGGATAAATTGCCTATGATTATGAACGTACATGGTGGTGGTTTTACCACAGGAAGCTACGAAAATGACAATAATAGAGTAATTTATTTAGCAATGCATATACCGGCAATTGTTGTATCATTAAATTATAGACTTGCACCAGAACATGTTTTTCCAGATGCTATTGAGGACTGTTATGCAGTATGGAATTGGATGTATGAAGTTGCTGACAAAATCGGTGGTGATAAAAATAAAATGGGGTTATTTGGTACAAGTGCAGGCGGTAATTTATGTGCAGGACTTGCATTTTATGTTAGAGACCATGGAGGACCTAAAATATCTCTAAATGCATTAAACGTACCTGCACTTGGAATTGGACCATCATTATCCGGGGAACAAATGAGATTTGATGCACCTGTTATAAGCGGTCAAGGATTGGCAGAAGGTATTCGTAGATATATTGGTGGGTTAAATGGAATGCTTCCATCATATTATGCTGTACCAAATGTGGCTTTAGATTTTTCAGACCTTCCTGCGACATTAATAGTTACTGCGGAATATGATCCGTTGAGGGATGAAAGCATTGCATATGCCGAAAAATTAATGAAGGATGCAATTCCAATAGAATTATATCTTATGCCACGAGTGGGACATGGATTTGATGCAGTACAAGCCCCTATGACTGATTGGATTCATGATGGTGTTGTTCGAGCTTTTAAAAGAGAATTTTCAGCGAATGTAGAAAAATAGGAAGTAGTATTACTTTTGAAGGAGGAAAATTGTGAATTTTTTACGTTTGTTAAATAAGCACTTAGAAAAGACAATTTTAGTGATATTGTTAACTACAATTTTGTTAACTATGTTACTCCAAATTGTAATGAGATATTTCTTTAACTATTCCCTAGCATGGCCGGAGGAGTTATGTAGATATAGTTTTATATGGTTTATGTTTGTGGCTTTTTCCTATAGTATACAAGCAAACATAGATTTACGCGTTGATTCAGTTGTAAATATGCTTCCTGTTAAAATTCAGGAGATAGTTAACAAGGCTACAGTCATTATAGGTTTTCTGTTTACTGCATTTATGTTTACTAACTCTTTTGAAACTGTATCTAATGTGTATAAAACTGGAGAATATAGTGTAGCTATGAAGCTGCCACTCTATTATGTTTACATTTCAGTGGTTGTTGGTTTTGGG
>JBGUET010000495.1:0-1519 GCA_041821225.1 Sedimentibacter sp. | reverse complement strand
ATGAGCAAAGCAAGAAAAAACACAGCGATTTTATTGCAAAGGAAAGAAAATCTCTTGAAAAAAGTGAAAAAATTATAGATGAAGCAAATTATGAAGCTAGAAAACTAGTAGAGAATGCTAAAAAGGAAACATCAGAAATAATTAAAGAACTTAGAAAATTAAATTTAGAGATGGATAAAAACAAAAATCGACGTGTCAATGAATTAAGACAGGTTTTAAATGACAAAACCAAAGATTTAGAACAAAATCAATTTTCAGAACAAATTCTTGATGAAGATACTTATGACAAAACAACTCCAATTGAAAAAGGGGATTTTGTAAATGTCAAAAGTTTGAATCAAAGAGGTTATGTTATTTCGGATGTGGATAATTCGCAAAATGTGATGGTTCAAATTGGTTTGATTAAAATGAAGGTAAAAAAAACCGAACTGATTAAAATAAAATCAGAGGAAGAAGAACAGCAAAAAACAAATACATCAAGAATGGTAAAACTTAAAACGTCAACAATTAGTCCTGTAATTGATTTAAGAGGGCTAAATCTTGATGAAGCACTGTTTGAACTTGATAAGTATTTAGACGATGCTTTCATGTCTAACTTAAATGAAATTCAAGTTATTCATGGGAAAGGTATGGGCATACTTAGAATAGGGATCACTCAATTTTTAAAAAAGCATAAACATGTTAAAGAATCAAGGCTTGGTAACTTTAATGAAGGCGGCGATGGTGTTACAATAGTTACATTCAAATAAATTGCGTAAAACGTGGTATAAGAGGTGAAGGTTGTGGAAAGAGAAATTGTGAGATTAAATATAGAAAAAGATTTTGATGCATTTGAAGAACTGTCTGTTATTTCTTTTGGTGAGGGAACTAATTCCAAGAAAGAAATGTATGAGTGGCTCTTTAATAAAAATCCCTACAACAAATCAGGAAACATGATGTATTTATTAAAAGAAGGCAACAAAGTAATCGGCTGTGATGGATTGTTGCCTAATGAGCTTTATGTAAATGGTAAAATACTATTAACGGCTCATTCTGTAAAGTCAATGACCCATCCTGACTACAAAAAACAGGGAATATTCAGGACCATGACCCAAAATTCTTGCGATAGAGGTCGTCAAGACGGCGTTGATTTGGTAATAGGACTGGCAAATGACCAGTCATACCCGGCATACCAAAGATTTGGTTGGCCAACTTTGTTTGAAAAAGAAGTGTATGTAAAACCTATATTGATTACAAATATTTTAAAAAGAAGATTTAAAGTTGGATTTTTAGCGTCTATTGGGAACTCGATTTATTCAACATACATGAAAAATAAACTTAAAAATCAGATGGACAGTGAAATTGAATTTGAAATTCTTGACACAGTTCCACAAAGTATACAAAAATGCTGGGATGAATTTAAAAGCAAGTATAAAGTTATGCTAGTAAGGGATTATAAATATTGTAATTACAGGTACAATCAAAGGCCTGATGTGAATTATGTTACGGTAATAGCTAAGCTAAAAGATGAGGTTATTGG
>JBGUET010000494.1:0-1519 GCA_041821225.1 Sedimentibacter sp. | reverse complement strand
GGGATTGCTGCTGCAATAAGCAAAATGACATTTGGAAATGAAATTGGATTTAAGGCGAATGAATATTTACTTGACTTAGAAGAATTATTTAAAGCAAATTACGGAGATATTATTCTTGAAGTAAAAGAAAATAAAAAATTGGAAATAATAGATTTGATTGAAATTGGAAATACAACTCAAGAAAAACAAATTTCAATAAACAATACGGTTATTTCAATGGATGAAATGAAGGCAGCCTGGATACAACCTTTAAACAATATTTATCCTATTAAGAAGGATGTTTTAGGAACTATTGAAGATTACTCATATACTTGCAAAAATAAAATTAAATCTAAAGTTTCTATAGCAAGGCCTAAAGTATTCATACCAGTATTTCCTGGAACGAATTGCGAATATGACACTAAGAGAGCCTTTGAAAGAGCTGGGGCTCAAGCAGAAATTTTAGTATTTAAAAATTTAAGCTCTAAGGATGTTCAAGAATCAATAGCACAGATGAATAAAATCATAAGACAGTCTCAAATTATTGCTTTTCCAGGAGGATTCAGTGCTGGAGATGAACCGGAGGGTTCAGGAAAGTTTATTGCGGCAGTATTTCGTAATGAACTTTTAAAGGATGCAGTTATGGATTTGTTGAAAAATCGTGATGGTCTGGTAATAGGTATTTGTAATGGATTTCAAGCATTAGTAAAACTAGGGCTTTTACCTTTTGGAGAAATTGTAGATATAAAAGATGATTATCCAACCCTTACTTACAACAAGATTGCACGACATGTATCAACATTTACTAAAACTAAAATTGTATCAAACTTATCACCATGGCTTAATGGTTGTCAGGTTGGAGATGTGCATCATCTGCCTCTTTCTCATGGAGAGGGAAGATTTGTCGCAAATGCTCAATGGATTAAAAAGCTAAAAGAAAATGGGCAGATTGCTACCCAATATGTGGATGCAAATAATGAACCTACTTATGATGGATTGAATAATCCAAACGGTTCAGTAGAAGCTATTGAAGGTATAACAAGTCTGGATGGAAGAGTGCTTGGGAAAATGGGACATTCAGAAAGACTTGATGAAGATTTATATATAAATATACCAGGAAACAAGGACCAATTAATATTTGAATCTGGTGTGAAATATTTCAAATAACAGGAGGAACAATGAAAGTAGCTATTATAATGGGAAGCGATTCTGACTTTCCAATTGTGGAAAAGGGATACAATATTTTAAAACAATTTGGAGTGGAAGTTGATATAAAAGTTATTTCAGCTCACAGAACTCCAGATGTTGCATTTGAGTTTGCAAAAAACGCACAAAAAAATGGATATGAAGTGATAATAGGTGCAGCAGGTAAAGCAGCTCATCTTCCAGGAGTTTTAGCAGGATGTACAACACTTCCAGTAATTGGGGTACCAATTAGTTCGTCAGAATTAGATGGAATGGATGCACTTTTAGCAATTGTACAAATGCCACCTGGGGTTCCAGTTGCTACAGTTGCAATAAATGGAGCTGAAAACGCAGC
>JBGUET010000493.1:0-1519 GCA_041821225.1 Sedimentibacter sp. | reverse complement strand
AGTAAATAAGGAACTTAAGGATTTATATGATGGAGATTCAAAAGTAAAAAAACTCATTGATTTGGCTCTTAATGTTGAAGGACTTCCCAGACATGCTTCAACTCATGCTGCAGGAGTACTAATTTCAAAAGAAGATGTAACAGAATACGTTCCTTTATCGAGAAATAAGGATATAATAACTACACAGTTTAACATGATTGAATTAGAAGAACTAGGATTGTTAAAAATGGATTTCTTGGGACTTAGGACGCTGACAGTTATTCGTGATGCAATTGAATTAATAGAAAAAAACCATAATAAAAAAATAGACTTTAACAACTGTCAGTACGATGACAAAAATGTTTACAAACTTTTTGCCAGTGCAGAAACTCTCGGTATATTCCAGTTTGAAAGTTCTGGAATGAGAGCATTTTTAAGCGAGCTAAAACCTACTGAATTTGAAAATATAGCAGCTGCCAATGCTCTTTATAGACCTGGACCAATGGGGCAAATACCGGTTTATATAAAAAACAAGTTTAATCATGAAAAAGTCACTTATCTTCACCAGAAACTTGAACCGATTTTAAATGTAACCTATGGATGCATGGTGTATCAAGAACAAGTTATGCAAATAGTGAGAGATATAGGTGGATTTACCATGGGACGGTCTGACTCCTTAAGACGTGCCATGGGCAAGAAAAAAATGAGCGTAATGCTTGAGGAAAGACAAAACTTTATTTATGGTAAAAAAGAAGAAAATGGTGAGTCTGGAATATTAGGGGCTGTAAATAACGGGGTTGATGAAAAATCTGCCAATGATATATATGATTTAATGGTTGAATTTGCAAAGTATGCTTTTCCAAAGGCTCATTCAGTTGCCTATGCAGCATTGGCATATGAAACAGCATGGCTTAAATATTATTATCCTGTGGAATTTATGGCTGCACTCATCTCAAGCATTATGGGAAGTTCTGGAACAGTATCCTTGTACATAAGAGAGTGTAAAAGATTAGGCATAGAAATACTTCCTCCTGATGTTAATGAAAGCACAGATAAGTTTACAGTTGAAAATGGGAAAATACGTTTTGGACTGGCAGCAGTTAAAAATGTGGGCACAAATGTAATAGGTGATATAATTGTAACTAGAGAAAAAAAAGGTAAGTTCACTAGTTTTGTAGACTTTTGTACAAAAGTGGACCAAAGCGTATTGAACAAAAGGCAAATTGAGTCATTGATTAAGAGTGGCGCCTTTGACTTCCTAAAAAACCATAGGTCTCAGTTAATGGCTGTATATGAAAAAAACATAGATTCCATAGCAACTCAAAAAAGAAGAAACATTGAAGGACAGTTTTCAATTTTTGATAATGTTAAGTCAGCGGATACGGAAGAAATGCCAAACCTTCCTGAATACAGTGAAAAAATATTGCTTGCAATGGAAAAAGAAGTTGTGGGAGTTTATTTAAGTGGTCATCCCCTTTCAGAATATGAAGAGGAACTTGACAGAGTTACAACTTCTAACACAAGTGAAATAGCTGAATTA
>JBGUET010000492.1:0-1522 GCA_041821225.1 Sedimentibacter sp. | reverse complement strand
ATATGATTTTATAATTTAAATAAAAAAGGGTGGTTGTATGGCTTTTATCCTAAGTAGAATTCAAGATACAGTTCAGCTTAGTTAATAAACTTTTAGCTACTAGATTTTCAATATTTTGAAGGATAATTCATTAAAAATTTTTGCAAATTAAAAACTTGGCATAAGAATTGCTTTATTAATAGTATAATTGATATCAAAAAAGATATTTTAATTAAAATAGTATTTGTTTAAGGAGGATATCAATGAAAGAAATATTTAAGATGGTGCAAGTTGAAAGAAAAGGGGGAGAAAAATTTCCTTTGGATATACTTAACAAAAAGATATCTAAAGAGGTAATGAGTTTCCATCAAAGTTTTCCTATGTATAATAAAACACCATTGAGAGACATGAAATATTTAGCAAAGGAACTAGGTCTAGGCGGAATTTATGTTAAGGATGAATCCTATAGATTTGGACTCAACGCATTTAAGGTATTAGGTGGAAGCTATGCAATAGGAAATTACCTAGCAAAAAAACTTAATATGACAATAGATCAAATGCCTTATGAAAAACTAATATCAGAAGATATTAGAAAAGAGCTTGGAGATATTGTGTTTGTTACCGCCACAGATGGAAATCACGGAAGAGGTGTTGCTTGGACAGCAAGACAGTTAAAGCAAAAATCTGTTGTGTTTATGCCTAAGGGAAGCTCACAAGAAAGACTTGAAAAAATAAGAGCTGAAGGTGCCGAAGCATCAATTACTGAACTTAATTACGATGAAGCAGTTAGATTAGCTAATAAAACGGCTGAAGATAACGGCTGGGTAATGGTTCAAGATACTGCTTGGGATGGATATGAGGACATACCTACATGGATAATTCAAGGATACAGTACCATGGGATATGAAGCTTATGAGCAATTAATAGCTCTTGGTGAAGAAAGACCTACACATATCTTCCTACAGGCAGGAGTTGGTTCTATGGCTGCTGCAATAACAGGACTATATTCATCTTTTTACGGTGAAAACAGACCAATAATAACTATTGTGGAGCCAAATAAAGCTGATTGTCTTTATAGAACTGCAGAAGCAAATGATGGACAACTGAGAATAGTATCAGGGGACATGGACACAATTATGGCAGGTTTAGCTTGTGGAGAACCTTGTACCATTGGTTGGAATATTCTTAAAGATTATGCGGATAACCTTATCTCATGCCCAGATTTTATTTCTGCTGAAGGAATGAGAATTTTAGGAAATCCTCCACAAGGGGATGAGAAAGTAATATCTGGAGAAAGTGGAGCAGTTACATTAGGCTGTGTTACAGAAATAATGACGAATCCACATCTTAAAGATATTAAAGAAAAGCTTAACCTAGATGAGAATTCTAAGGTATTATTCTTTAGTACTGAAGGAGACACTGATAAAGCAAGTTATCAAGATATTGTTTGGAATGGCAAGTATCCAAGTTATGAGATGAAAGAATTTTAAGGGGTGAAATTATGTTTAATAAGGAAAGAGAAAAAACTGTAATAGAATTATGC
>JBGUET010000491.1:0-1543 GCA_041821225.1 Sedimentibacter sp. | reverse complement strand
TTTTTTCAAAGTTCCATTTGAAATCAAAACAGTGGCAACAGGACCTCTTCCTTTGTCAAGCTTTGCTTCAACTATAGTTCCTTTTGCATTTCTATTAGGATTTGCCTTAAATTCCTGAACTTCAGCAACAAGCAAAATCATTTCCAATAAATCTTCAATTCCTATGCGTTTTTTAGCTGAAACTGGAACAAATATAGTATCTCCGCCCCAATCCTCAGAAATTACACCATGTTCTGAAAGTTCTTGTTTAACTTTATCCATATTTGCTTCTGGTTTATCAATTTTATTTACTGCTACTATTATTGGTACACCTGCTGCTTTTGCGTGATTTACAGCTTCTATTGTCTGAGGCATAACTCCGTCGTCCGCTGCTACAACTAATATTGCAATATCAGTTACTTTAGCTCCTCTAGCTCTCATGGAAGTAAAAGCTTCATGACCAGGTGTATCAAGAAATGTAATTTTCTTGCCCTTAATTTCTACTTGTGATGCTCCTATGTGCTGAGTTATTCCTCCAGCTTCTTGTTCAGTAACTGATGTATTACGTATTGCATCCAATAAAGAAGTCTTGCCATGATCAACATGACCCATTACTGTTACAATAGGAGGTCTAGCAATCAAGTCTTTTTCGTCATCTACATCATTTACAAACATAGACTCTTCTAAATTTTTTAATACGTCTACCATTTCGATTTTTGAAACTATAGCACCTAATTCTTCTCCAATTAGTACAGCTGTGTCAAAATCTATTTCTTGATTCATGTTTACCATAATTCCAAGAAGAATTAATTTAGAAATAACTACATTTACAGGTAATCCTAATTTGTCAGCAAATGTTCTTACAACTATAGAGTCTTCCATTTCTATGTTTTTAACCTTAATTTGATGTACCTTTGGCTCTGTCTCTACAGGCTTTTGCTGAGAGTATGGTTGTTTCTTAGTACCGCTTTGATTTTTTTTCTGGAAATTTTTGTTTGAATTGTTTGTGTTATTGCTATTATTGTTGTTGTTTGTGTTACTCTTGTTTTTATTTGCTGCAACTGGCTGACCAGTCTTTGAAGAAGACTGAGTTTGCTGTACAGGTTTTTTTACAGGAGTTATTAAATTCTTATCAACTTTTTTGAGTTTTGCCGTATTTAAATCTATGTTTTCGTCTACTAATGATTCATCGTCAATTATAATATTCTTTCCGCCTTTTATTGTTTTAGTTTTTGTATTATTGTTGTTAATTAAGCTCAATGCTTTCCTAAGTTTTATAACTTCAAGGTCCGAAATAGAGCTCATGTGGTTTTTAATTGTAATTCCTAGTTCTTGCTCAGCAATTCCTACTAGTTCCTTACTATTCATTTTTAATTCTTTTGCAAGTTCATATATTCTCATGCAAACACCTCCGGTTTATACGTTATTTAATAAATAAGAAGCAATATTCTTATCATTAATTGATAAAACACTAACCATTTTCCTCCCAAGACTCTTACCCAGGAGATCTTTTTCTCCATATTCAATATATTTACAATTAAATTTTTCACAGAAAAATATAACA
>JBGUET010000490.1:0-1569 GCA_041821225.1 Sedimentibacter sp. | reverse complement strand
CGGGATATTACAATAAACCTCACATGGACATGATAGACTTGTTTATAGGCTCTGACGGCACGTTGGGAATTATAAGTGAAATAGAGATTGAATTAAATAAAACTCAGGATGCTTGTTGGGGTGTAACAATATTTATGCCTGATGAAGATAAAGCTATAAATCTAGTTAGGGCTTTAAGAGGAGAAACAATATTTAGTAATATAGCTCCTTTGAAACTAAGCCCTTCTGCAATTGAATTTTTCAGCCATAAAGCCCTTGATATGCTACGTATTCAGCAAAGAACAAATCCTGCATTTTCTTGTATTCAAGAAATTAAAGATAATTATCATACTGCAGTTTATATAGAAATTGAAGGAGATTCAAACGAAGAAATCTGGGAAGGTATAGAAGAACTAGGAACAACTATAGTTCTATTAGGAGGAGATGAGGATGCAACATGGGTTGCAAACAATCCTTTAAATCTAGAGAAACTTCACAGTTTTAGGCATGCATGTCCCGAGTGTGTGAACATGCAAATTGATAATGCAAAGAAAATTGATGAAAGAATTACCAAATTAGGAACAGACATGTCGGTTCCTGATGACAAGCTAAAAGAAGTAATGAAAATGTACAATGATGACATTAAAAAAAACAAATTAGAAGCAGTGATATTCGGACATATTGGAAACAACCACCTCCATGTTAACACAATACCAAGAAATATAGAGGAGTATAACACAGGTAAAGAGTTGTATTTAATATGGGCTGAAAAAATTGCTGAAATGGGCGGAGCGGTATCTGCAGAGCACGGTGTAGGTAAATTAAAAGTTCCATTTCTTCAAAAAATGTATAGTGATAAAGAACTTGATGAAATGAGAAAAATTAAAAAAATATTTGATCCAGCTCAATTGTTTAATAGAGGGGCTGTCTTCCCATATGAAAAGGAGGGAAAATAAATGAAAATTATTGTATGCATAAAGCAAGTTCCAGGAACTAATGAGGTTAAAATGGACCCTGTTACAAATACAATTATAAGAGAAAATATCCCTTCAATAATAAATCCATTTGACACTTATGCTATTGAAGAAGCAGTGCGTATAAAAGAAAAAATGGGGGCTGAAGTATATGGCCTTAGCATGGGAATCCCAATGGCTACTGAAATGTTAAGGGAAGCTATTTCATTAAAAATTGATAAGGCAGTTCTCTTGACTGATCGGAAGTTTGCAGGTGCAGACACCTTGGCTACTTCCTACACTCTTTGTAAGGGAGTTGAAAAAATAGGGGATTTTGATTTAATAATATGTGGTAAACAAGCAACGGACGGGGACACAGCTCAAGTTGGTCCCAGCTTAGCTAAGACTTTAGGGATTGCATATGCCACAAACATAAGCAAAATAATTGATATTAATATAAATAGAATGCGCTGTATGAAAATTACGGATGATGGATATGAAGAAATTGAAATAAAGTTACCTGCACTCATAACTGTTGTGAAAGAAATTAATATGCCTAGACTTCCTTCTATTAAAAGTATGAGGGCGGCTAAGAATGCAGAAATAGAAATAGTTAGTTTCGCGGATGCAAAACTAG
>JBGUET010000489.1:0-1583 GCA_041821225.1 Sedimentibacter sp. | reverse complement strand
ATATCATTTATAAGTAAAGACACTTCTTTTTCGTCAAGAACAGCTTGCACAAGTTTTTTCTGTTTTTCAACTCCACCTATTTCTCTCATTAATTTTTTATTCTCCTTTTGTGTTTTATTTAAAATAATTTTTACTATGTATATTTTGCCACATAATTATTTAATAACAATTTCATAAATGTTGCAATATTTATGATTAATGAATTATACCTTATTTTATCATAAAAATGATGTTTTGACTTTAACTAATTTATTTTTTTGAAAATTATTTGTTTTAGTAGTATATATGTCAAATTGTTATAATATTAGGTAAATTAATATGTTATAGCTTGTTGGTAAAAAACAAATTTTGTTGAAAATCATGTGCCTTTATAGTATAATTAACACAAAGAAATATGAAATTCAATTTGGACTTGAGATTTTTAAAATGGCATTTGAAAAAGAGAAATTGCAAAACTAAAAATGCAATGATACGTATAGAGGATGGTGATTTTCATGTCTTTATATAAGGAAATGGATTATATAGATGGCATTACAATAATTAATAGTGAAGGTAATATTCTTTTTACTGTAAAATTCAATCCTGATATTGATAAAAAATTGGAAGAGTCAATTGTTGGAAAAAAATTGTTTGATGTTTTTTATAATATTAACAAATCGAATAGTTCCCTTTTCGAATGTATGGAAAAGGAAGGGTTAGTAGAAAGGAAAGGGCAATTAGTAAAAAATTTATATGCTGAAGATTCAATTACCGATAACATATCTTTTCCCATAAAACACCTAGGAATAGTAGTAGGGGCTATAGAACTTTCAAAGATAATAAATAAAAATGATGGATATGTTAGGGATATTAAGGAAAGTGAATTCTCAGATGTAAACTCTGGTATGAATTTGAAGCCTAAATGCTTGAACCTAGGGTATAATGCTACCTATTATTTAGAGGACATAATTTGTAAAGATAGAAGAATGCTTGAACTTGCTGAATATGCAGATCATATTGCTAAATCATCTTCTCCTGTTTTTATTACTGGGGAAACTGGCACAGGAAAAGAATTATTTGCACACGGCATTCATAATGCTTCGAATCGAAAAGATAAACCATTTATAGCGCAAAATTGCTCAGCGGTTCCTGAAAATCTTTTGGAAAGCATTTTCTTTGGAACTAGCAAGGGAAGCTATACCGGTGCTCTTGACAAAAAAGGATTGTTTGAAGCTTGTGACGGAGGCACGTTATTTCTAGATGAACTTCATTGCATGCCTATTTATTTGCAAGCGAAACTTTTAAGAGCAATTGAAAGTGGAGCTATTAGAAGAATAGGTGAAAATGAAGAACGTAAATTTGATGTAAGAATTATTGCTGCTACCAACATAAATAATGAAGATATTTTAACACAGGAGCAAATTAGGCATGACTTGTATTATAGACTTTCTGTTGTTAACATAAATATTCCTCCTTTAAGGGAGCGAATTGAAGATATAAAGGTCTTGACCGATTATTTTATAAAAAAATATAATAAAATTTTTGAAAAAAACATTACTTCCATATCTTCAGAAATTAATAGCTTTATATTGACTTATGATTGG
>JBGUET010000488.1:0-1594 GCA_041821225.1 Sedimentibacter sp. | reverse complement strand
ATGATACTTGGTGGGTAACTGCCTGGGAAAGTAGGACGTCGCCGGGTAAATAAAAAACACAGTTGTTAATTCGACTGTGTTTTTTTATTATTTCAAAAGAATTTAATAAATGTATAAATATTGATAACGCTAATAAATATGAAATTGGTCTTGACAAATTTCATATTTATTAATACAATGTATTTAAATAAAATTGTTTTTGCTTCTATATTTAGAAGAAAAACTTATATAAGTCTGTATTTATTTTAGTTAGTTTGTTAAAAATACATTTATGATTTGTAGTAAGTATCTACAATAATTTCGCAATATAAATTTGTTCGCGCTCATTGGTTGAGCAAATTTAAAGCAATTTTGGGCTTTCTTACTAGCCATTTCTTTTCGATTTGCCCAAATCAATGGACTAGAGCAAAAAATATTAATATGGCGGTGGTTAATTTGAACGATTCAGCAATTAAAGTTTATTCGGAAATTGGAAAATTAAAGAAAGTAATGTTGCACAGACCTGGAAAAGAACTGGAAAATTTAATGCCAGAATATCTGGAAAGGCTGCTTTTTGACGATATTCCCTATTTAGAAATTGCTCAACAAGAACATGATGCATTTGCAAATATTTTTAAAGAACAAGGAATAGAAGTTGTATATTTAGAAGATTTGGTAACTGAATCTATTTTGAATAATGAAATAAAATTGCAATTCATTAATGAGTATATTGAAGAGGCTGGCATTAAAGAGAATAGAGAGACAGGTATTTTAAGAGATTATTTCTTGTCATTTGACAATACAAAACAAATGGTTCTTAAAATGATGGAAGGTATACGAAAATCAGAATTAAATAATTATAGAGGTCCTAGACTGATGGATTTTCTTAGTAATCAGTACCCATTTATTATAGACCCTATGCCTAACTTGTATTTTACAAGAGATCCTTTTGCTACAATAGGTAATGGAGTTTCAATTCACAAAATGCTTACAGTTACAAGAAACAGAGAAACACTGTTTGCAAAATATATTTTCAATTGTAACCCTTTATACAAAGGAACTAAACTATTGTATGACAGGACTGAAGGATATTCACTTGAAGGTGGAGATATATTAGTTTTAAATGATGAGACAATTGCAGTGGGGATTTCCCAAAGAACTAATCCAAATGCAATTGAGAAATTTGCAAGTTTATTGCTTACAGAAGACAACACATTTAAAAAAGTTCTGGCAATTGATATTCCTAAAACAAGAGCTTTTATGCACTTGGATACAGTATTTACTATGGTTGACTATGATAAATTTACAATTCATCCAAATATTAAGTCAGAAATCGGTGTTTACGTGTTACAAAGAGGCGATAATGGGGAAATACAAATTACTGAAGAGAAAGGTCTACTTGAAGATATTTTGAAAAAAGCATTGAATTTAGATCGTATTAAATTAATTAAATGTGGTGGGAATAGTATAATTGATGCATCCCGGGAACAGTGGAATGATGGTTCAAATACTTTATGTATTGCCCCAGGAGAAGTAATAGTATATTCCAGAAACTATGTAACAAATAGAATTTTGCAAGAAGATGGTGTTAAGACTTATATTATGCCAAGTTCTG
>JBGUET010000487.1:0-1604 GCA_041821225.1 Sedimentibacter sp. | reverse complement strand
ACCATCTTCAACAATTATATCTGTCGTTTGAGTTTCAAAAAGTATTTCAACTCCCTTGTCAAGTAGGTACTTTTCAATTTTCTGATATATTTC
This sequence comes from Sedimentibacter sp., assembly GCA_041821225.1. Taxonomy (GTDB): domain Bacteria; phylum Bacillota; class Clostridia; order Tissierellales; family Sedimentibacteraceae; genus Sedimentibacter. The sequence goes on along the minus strand of JBGUET010000487.1, from coordinate 1,511 downwards.
CTGAGCTTTTTCAGTCCCTAAGTGCCTTATAGGACAGTCAACTAATTTAAGACCAGCTTCAATTGCCTTTCTTCTTACCTCTTTAATTTCCTCTTTGCTGTCAATTCCTTCAACCTTTGTATCTGCGCCGAATTCAAGATATATTTTATCTGTGTATTCAATCAATTCTCCAGTATAATCATATCCAATCAGCTCTGGCAAGTCTCCCCCTACTTCTGGGCTCAATGAAAGTTTTCCATCGGAAAATGCTCCAGCTCCTGCAAAACCTGTTGTAATATTGCAAAATGGCATACAATTTATGCATTTTTTCGTTTTATCTTTTGGACAACTTCTCTTTTCTATAGGCTTCCCTTGTTCAATTATAAGTATTTTTTTATTTGAATCTCTCCTATTTAATTCCAATGCTGTGAATATGCCTGAAGGACCAGCACCAACAATTACTATATCGTATTTCATGTGAATTCTCCTTTTTTCCCTTAATTTAAAACATATTTATATTATTAAATATTAATAATCAATTAATACCTCTTCATTTTCCATTAAACCAGAAATCACTTCCATATTATCATCATCTTCAAGTCCTGTTACAACTTCTTTTTCTATTTCTTTATCCCCTTCAACAACGGTTACATATTGCTTTTTAGATTTTTCATATACTGCATCTTTGTCAACAAGAAGCACATTGTTTCTTTCCTCTAGTACAATGACCACATCAACTTCAGACCCAATTTTATAATCAGCGCTGCTGTCTAAATACGCTTCTATCCTTACACGCTTTTGCTCAACACCTAAATCCGAAACTTTAGACTGTGCTTTAGGATATATTCTATTAATTAAAAGCTCTTTTACTTGTTTGTCATCTTTCGTGATTATGAATGGCATTCCAACAGTTGTTTTATATGTATCTTCTGCCAAAACTTCAACATATATTCCAAGATTATTCTCTTCCTGCAGTTCAACGATTACTACACCTGGCTGAGTCATGCTTCCCTGATGAACATTTAATTCCGTAATAACTCCATCAAATTCCGCAGTTATGGAAGATTGCTCTATATTCTTTTCAAGTATTTTAATTTGAATCATCACTTCTTCTACTTGAGCCTCATACTGTTTCTTTACATTTGATGAAACACCTTTTATAAGAAGGTTATAATTGTTTTCTGCTTCTTTAAGCTGATTTTCCAATGCTGTCACATTGTTCTCAGCTTCTTCATATTCAACTAGACTTAAAGCGTTGTTTTCATACAAAGCTTTTATTTTTTCAAAATAACTTCTTGCAAAACTTAAATTATTCTCAATTGTATTTATATTAAGTTTCATATTTGAAATTTCCTGAAAATCTGCACCCTTTACTGTTTCATTATATGTTGCTGTAATTGCATCAATTTGTTTGTTTGCCCTTTCTATTTCCAAATCATAATTGTTTTCATAAGTTAATATTATGTCACCTTTTTTAACCTTATCACCTATTGATGCATTAAGAGTTTTAACCCTTTGACTCATATCAGAAT
>JBGUET010000486.1:0-1605 GCA_041821225.1 Sedimentibacter sp. | reverse complement strand
GAATGGATTTGTTAGATGAAGCTCTTCTAAGACCTGGGCGTTTTGATAGAAAAATATATGTTGGAAACCCTAATTTTTATTCTAGACTTAAGATTTTAGAAGTTCATACAAAAAATAAAACTTTGGATAAAAAAGTCTTTCTTAAAGACATAGCTACAAAGACACATGGGTTTTCCGGAGCACAACTAGCCAATATTGCAAATGAAGCAGCACTAAAAGCTGTAAAAGATAAATCCAAAAAAATAAATAGTGAAAATTTCGAATTTGCTATTGAAAAGGTAGCTGCAGGGCTTGAAATAAAGCACTCCACTGTATCCGAAAAAGAAAAGAAAATAGTTGCTTATCACGAGTCAGGGCATGCAGTTGCAGCTAAAATACTTAACATAGATAAAGTGCAAAAAATATCCATAATTCCAAGAGATAAGGCCTTAGGTTACGTTTTGAAATTTCCAACTGAAGATAAATTTTTATACACAAAAAAAGAACTATGCGACAAAGTTACGGTGCTTTTAGCAGGCAGAGCTTCTGAAGAAGTATTCTTAGGAGAAGTATCTACAGGGGCATCAAATGATATAAAAGAATCAACTAATATAATATATGAAATAATTTGCAGTTACGGAATGGGTAAAAGTACACAAAACACTTGCATAGAGGAGAGATTCTTCAAATATTATCTTGACACAATAAAAGATGAAGTTTCTGAAATGGTAAGAGAAGCTTATGATAAATCTTTAAACATAATTAGACAGAATGTATTAGTTGTTGAAAAAATCGCCGAATATTTAATAGAAAATGAAACTATGAATGCCGAACAACTAGATGAAATAATGGACGAAAAAAAGTCGAAAGTTCTTATTTAAGAACCTTACGGGAAAATGCGAAAACAGGACAGCGAAAACCGTCCTGTTTTATTTTATTTAAAATTATTAATAAATTATTATTTCAAATAGTCCATTGGTTGTACCCTAACTCCATTAACTCTTACTTCAAAGTGTAGGTGATTTCCAGTTGAATATCCAGTTGAGCCTATAAGTGCTATTGTTTCTCCTCTTTCTACTGCTTGTCCCTTGCTTGCCAATAATTTTGAACAATGAGCGTAAAGAGTTGAAATTCCACCACCATGGTCAACAATTATGTAATTGCCATAAGAATAATGCCATCCAGCATATATTACTACTCCACTATTTACTGCTACTATAGCACTGCCATTTGGTGCTGCTATATCAGTCCCCCCATGGTTTGACCAAACACCACTTATAGGGTCATATCTACCCCCAAATGGAGATGTTATTCTGTAATTTCCTGGAACAGGCCATGTCATTATTCCACCTGCATATTCAACAGCACGCTGAGCAGCAAGGATCTCTTTTTCTATTATATCAGACTGTGCATCCATTTCAGCTTCTTGTCTTTGCATTTCTGCAAGATTATTTTGTATACTTGTCATATACATTTCTTTTGAACGAGACGCAACTATCACTTGGTTTTGTTTAACGGCCAAATCATTTATTACTGCTGTTAATTCAAATCTCTCTGTTTCTTGATTTGTTTTAAGTTCTTCAATTTCTACCTTTTGTTCATTAATGTTTTTTAGCAATTCCACAT
>JBGUET010000485.1:0-1607 GCA_041821225.1 Sedimentibacter sp. | reverse complement strand
CTATTATTGCGCAGATAATACCTACTATTATTTCTTTGAACAACTCGGCACCTCCCATTATTAAATTTTCAAGCTACGAAATATACATTCTTTACACAAATTCTAGTAAATCGCAAAAAATGTTTATCTTCTAAGATATATTTAAATAGTAAAAGTTATTTCTTTATACTTGATATACTATATTTTATAATTATTTATGCTTAATGTCAAGATATAATGTTTAAATTTGCATTTTTTAAGCGTTTCATACGTTTTTCCATTAATATTTGGTTTATATGCATTTATTCCAACAATTTTAATGCAAATAAAAAAGGCACCTAAGTGCCTTTTACAAAATTTAATTTAAATCTTAATCATCTATTTCATTTGAATTTGTTTCCTTGTCATCAGAGCTTAATACTACGGCACCTAATTCAAATTTTTCTCTAACTTTCTTTTCAATTTCTTTCATTAGCTCAGGATTTGCCAAAAGGAATTCCTTAGAATTTTCTCTACCTTGTCCCATTCTATTGCTTTCATAAGAATACCAAGCCCCTGACTTGTTTACTATGCCTGCCTCGACTCCCATATCTAGGATACAGCCTTCTTTGGATATGCCTTTGCCGTAAATAATATCAAATTCTGCTTGTTTAAAAGGAGATGCCACCTTATTCTTTACTACCTTAACCCTTGTTCTATTTCCATAAACTTCATCCCCTTTTTTTAAGGATTCAATTTTTCTTACATCAAGTCTCATAGAAGCATAAAACTTTAATGCGCGACCTCCTGTAGTTACCTCAGGACTTCCAAACATAACTCCAACTTTTTCACGCAATTGATTTATGAAAATAACAACAGTATTTGATTTGCTTATAGCACCTGCAAGTTTTCTCAAAGCTTGCGACATGAGTCTTGCTTGAAGACCTATATGTGAATCACCCATTTCTCCATCTATTTCAGCTTTAGGTACTAAAGCAGCAACAGAGTCAACCACTAGTACATCAACAGCACCACTTCTAACAAGTGCTTCAGCTATTTCAAGAGCTTGTTCTCCAGTGTCAGGCTGAGATATAATTAAATCTTCTACAACAACTCCAAGTTTTTTTGCATATCCAGGATCAAGAGCGTGCTCCGCATCTATAAATGCTGCTATGCCACCAGTTTTTTGTGATTCTGCTATTATATGTAATGCAACTGTTGTTTTACCAGATGACTCAGGTCCAAATACTTCAATAATTCTTCCTTTAGGAACTCCGCCAATTCCAGTTGCTATATCAAGAGTTAGAGCTCCAGTAGGTATAGATTCTATGTTCAATCTAGCGTTTTCTCCAAGTTTCATTATAGAACCTTTACCAAATTGCTTTTCTATTTGAGCAATTGCCAGCTCAAGGGCCTTTTCTTTTTCCATTTTCCGACTCCTTCTTAGAACATTTGTTCTCTCTTGTGTATTATACACATATTTATTTTTTTTGTCAATATGTATTTTGTACCTGATTAACAAATAAAGAAATGTTCTATTTTATTACATCCATATTTTCGAAGACATATGTTGCTCCAGAGGTTACGGTCAATAAAACAACGATACCTATAAGTGGAGTTATCCATGATGCGAAAAAACCTATATAGCC
>JBGUET010000484.1:0-1616 GCA_041821225.1 Sedimentibacter sp. | reverse complement strand
AGAGCAGATAGAAATAGAATTTCTAAAGAAATTGGCGGGTTAATGGCAAAGGGTAAAAAAGAAGAAGCTGAGGAATTTAAGAAAAAGGTTGTTAAAGATTCTGAGGAACTAGCAGAGTTGGAAGCAAAAGAAAATGAATTAGAAGAAAAAATTAAAAAAATAATGATGACAATTCCAAACATCATAGACCCAAGCGTACCAATTGGTAAAGATGATAGTGAAAACGTAGAAGTAAAGCGTTTTGGTGAACCCGTGGTTCCAGATTTTGAAATACCTTATCATTCAGAAATTATGGAAAAATTTAATGGCCTGGATTTAGAAAGTGCCAGAAAAGTTGCTGGAAATGGATTTTATTATTTAATGGGAGATATTGCTAGACTTCATTCAGCAGTAATTTCATATGCTAGAGATTTTATGATTAACCGTGGATTTACATACTGCATACCTCCTTTTATGATTCGCAGCGAAGTAGTAACTGGCGTCATGAGTTTCGCCGAAATGGATGCTATGATGTATAAAATAGAGGGCGAGGATTTATATTTAATAGGAACAAGTGAACATTCAATGATTGGTAAATTTATTGATACAATATTGCCTGAAACATCTTTGCCGCAAACATTAACTAGCTATTCTCCTTGCTTTAGAAAAGAAAAAGGAGCACACGGCATAGAAGAAAGAGGAGTTTATAGAATCCACCAATTTGAAAAACAGGAAATGATAGTTGTATGCAAGCCAGAAGAGAGTCCGAAGTGGTTTGATGTATTATGGCAAAATACAGTGGATTTATTTCGAACACTAGATATTCCAGTTAGAACATTGGAATGCTGTTCTGGTGATTTAGCTGATTTGAAGGTAAAATCAGTTGATGTAGAAGCATGGTCTCCAAGACAAAAAAAATATTTTGAAGTAGGAAGTTGTTCTAATTTAGGTGATGCTCAGGCCCGTCGATTAAAAATCCGAGTTAATGGTGAAGATGACAAGTATTTTGCACATACGCTAAACAATACTGTGGTTGCACCTCCTAGAATGCTAATAGCATTTTTAGAAAACAATTTAAACCAAGATGGCACGGTTAATATACCGGTTGCTTTACAGCCATACATGGGCGGAAATACATTAATTAAATAAAAGTAAATACATTAGGGACGTATATGTACGTCCCCAATGTTCTTTTAGGGGGTGCATTTAAATTAAATCTAAGAGCATATATAGATGTACAAACTGTGGATATGAAACCGTGAAATGGATGGGAAAATGTCCTAATTGCAACGAGTGGAACAGTCTTGAAGAAAACTTCGTTGAAACTAAAAAAAGACCAAATGGCAACAGTTTATCAGGTAAAAAAAAGACTGTAAAAAAATTAGCTGAAGTAACTTCAAGCAACAGTGACAGGATTATAACTAGTATAAATGAATTTAACAGAGTCATGGGTGGTGGAATAGTAAAAGATTCAGTTACCATCATTACAGCTAAACCTGGGGCTGGTAAATCAACCTTACTGTTGCAGGTTGCTGATGATGTTTCTTCAAAAGGACACAAAGTGATTTATGCTTCTGGAGAAGAGAGCGACAGTCAAATTAAAAGTAGGGCCGACAGAATATTAAATAAAATAAATG
>JBGUET010000483.1:0-1621 GCA_041821225.1 Sedimentibacter sp. | reverse complement strand
CCTGATTTTTCTGCAGCTTCGATTACATATTTAATCATTTCTTTTCCACAAACTTTATGTAAGGTTTTTGGAGTGTCCGATTTCATTCTCGTTCCTTCTCCAGCTGCCAAAATTATTGAAATATTCATTTAATATATCTCCTTGTAATTTATAATCACCAGCTATTATACATCATAATATGAACTTCTTCAAGAAATAAAACTTCTTTAGAACAAAAAAGGGTCTTAAATAAGACCCTGAAACTGTTGTTGTTTATCAACAGTTGTTCGTTACAGCGGCACTGCTTCTTCTTCTAATTCATTTTCCTCTGTACGTTTTTCTTCATAAGCCTTGAATACTGCTTCTGCAACAAGATTCCTTGTTTCAGAATTAATTGGGTGAGCAATATCCTTGAATTCCCCATCAGGCATTTTTCTGCTTGGCATTGCTATGAACAGACCATTTTGTCCTTCGATGATTTTTATATCATGTACTACAAAACAATCTTCAAAGGTTACCGAAACGATTGCCTTCATCTTACCTTCTGAGTTTATTTTTCTTACTCTTACGTCCGTTATCTGCATGTTGTCACCACCTTCCCCCGAAAAAATTATGTCCAATTACTTGTATTATACTACATCTTCCAAATAATTGCAAAAAAACATTTTCATTTTTGTCGAAATAATTATGAAATTATTTTAACAATTTAAAATTTGGCTCAATTTCAATAGTCCCATCTATTTCATTGAACTTCTTCAGCACCATTAAAGACAAGTAATTATCTACAAGTTTCTTTTCAGGCTCCATTGTCTCAATAACAACCGCCGTTCCTACAACCTGTGCATTAAATTCCCTCATCATGTCAGCCATGCCTTTTGCAGTTCCTCCACCCTTCATAAAATCGTCAACCAATAAAACTTTACAGTTTTCCTTTAAAGACCTACGAGATAAAGACATAGTTTGTATATTATTTGATGAACCAGATACATAATTTATGCTAACCGTAGCACCCTCTGTAACCTTATTGTTTCTCCTTATAACTGCCACCGGAACATTTAGCTTTTGGGCAGTTAATATAGCTACAGGTATACCTTTTGTTTCGACTGTTACTATATAATCTATTTTTACACCGCTGAACTCTGAAGAAATTATCTTAGCTAAGTTAGAAACAACATTTGGATTATTAAATAAATCCGTCATGTAAATATATCCACCAGCAATAATTCTGTTTTTTTGAGAAAACAAATCGCAAAGATTTACTAATATGTCATTTTTTTCTTTCATTCCCAAGAACGGTATAAATACTGCCCCACCAGAAGCACCAGCTATAGTCTCTATCCTTCCGCATTCAATTTCTACAACCAGTTCTTTAACTATTGAAATATCTTCACTTATAGTTGATTTAGCTGCGTTAAATATTTCAGAAAAGTAATTATAAGAAAAAATATAATTAGGCTTTTCTGCGAAAATTTTCATAAGAGCTCCGATTCTTTGGTTTCTTTTATATTTTTTCATTATTTGCTCCTTTACGTACATTTTTATAAATTATATAATAAATGTTCGTATTTTACAATAAGTATTATTACAAATCACTATTGTATATTCTTCTTAAAACCTCTTAAAATCCAATCGTATCCCACTT
>JBGUET010000482.1:0-1635 GCA_041821225.1 Sedimentibacter sp. | reverse complement strand
ATTATAATTTTATTGCGATTTTCTGTAGGGTTATAAAAAGTTGCAATTGCATTGTGTACATTAATTGTTGTATTTGTACAAACCGTTACTTCTTCAGGGTCTGCATTAATCAATGGAGCTAATAATGCACCTAACTTATCTTGATACAAGAAATAATTTGCTTCTTCCCCTGACCAAATATCTATTCCGTATTTCTTCCAATCTTCTAGAGCCTTCAAGACATATTTCTCTGCATCTTTTGAACAAAGGCCACAAGAATTACCATCCATATAAATTGTGTTTTCTTGAATGTAAAATCTGTCCTTAAAGCTTTTAAGCTTATCCTTTTGGTCTAATTTTTTTGCACACTCTAAAGTTTCATAAAACTTATACATATTAATGTCCTCTCTATTCATTTATTTATATTTTACGTTAACCTTGTTTGTTCATATGATATTTTATTTGTAATGTTAAGCATATTATTGACAAAATAACGTTATCATAATTTTCTTATCCTGTCAAACGATTTACGATGTTGCAAAAATTTTAGGTAAAGTACCTGCAACAATACGTAACTTGGAAAAGACGAGTTTGTTTATTCCTAAGAGAAGTAAAAACAAATATTGTATATATGATTTTCATGATATAGAAATTATAAAGAGACTATTTTCAGCATGGCTGTAAAATAGTCTCTTCATAATTACATTTTTGCGAGTTTTTTTGTTGCAATTAAAAACTTATCTATATCTTCTTTATCATGACAGTGCAGTGGCGATACTCTAACAGCTCCATCAATTTTAAGAGTTTTTAGCATTCTTGAAGAATATAGGCTTGATGCTAACCTTTCAAAAGTTACAACACCCTCTTTTTCATATGCTTCTACAGCTTTTGAATATTCTAAATTATCAAAAGCAATAGCCATAATAAAATCTCTAGTAGAAAGATCTTCATAATCTAAATGTACTTTAGCCCCTTTTATATCCCTCAAACCTTCTGTTTTACCCGTACCGTTTAACATAAGATACATCAAAGCTCTTTCATGAAGATTAATTCTTTTCATTCCTTCTACATATAATTCTCTTTTATCTGTTGAGGAAATGAATTTTTTTCCTATCCAGCATACATAATCTACTATTTCTGTTAATGCTGCAAAATGTGCAGGTGCTGGACTACCTAGTTCCCACTCTCCTACTGGTTTTGCAATTAATTTATTGTGAGGTAACTTTGCTGCTCTCTCAGACATGTATCCTATCCCAAATCCTCTTGGTCCGAAAAATTTATAGGGTGCAAAATTCATAGCATCCACTGGAGTTTTTTCAAGGTCTACTGCATTATGTGGCATGTGCTGTACTGCATCACAAATTATATATAAGTCTGGCTTTTTCTTTCTTGCTTGTTTAACAATTGTTTCTATATCCATAACTGCACCTGACATATTAGAAGCGTACATAACACTTAACATACATGTATTTTCATCTACTAATTCAACAATTGTCTCAACATCTACTCCACCTGTTACAGGATTTGCTTGTGCCACTCTCAATTCTTTACCTTGTTCTTTTGCATAAGTTGATATTGAATCAAAGGAAGAAGGATGTTCTATTGCTGTTATAACTACATTGCTTCCAGGTATATTTTCTATTATTGTTCTTGACA
>JBGUET010000481.1:0-1644 GCA_041821225.1 Sedimentibacter sp. | reverse complement strand
TTTAAACACTTCAGAATCATCATACATGCAATTGCTAAAATCTACCTTTATATTGTGATTTTTTTCTATTAAATCTACAGCATCACGGATTACAGTTAAAGTTCTGAGTCCTAAGAAGTCCATTTTCAAAAGTCCAAGTTCTTCCAGCTCTATCATATTAAATTGTGTAGTAATTATGTCCTTATTTCTTGAGAGTGGTACATACTCGGTAACTTTTTCTTTTGATATAAGAACTCCTGCTGCATGAGTTGATGCATGTCTCGGCAATCCTTCAACTTTCAATGCTATATCTATGAGATTTTTAATTTCCTGGTCATTGTCATATAATTCTTTAAATTCATGATTTATCTCTAATGCTTTAGAAATAGTCATTCCTAAATCCATAGGGATTTTCTTAGCTACAAAATCAACTTGCCCATACGATAAGTTAAGCGCCCTTCCGACATCCCTAATAGAACCTCTAGCAGCCATTGTTCCAAATGTAATTATTTGCGCTACTTTTTCACTTCCGTATTTTTCCTTTACATATTCGATAACTTCTTCACGTCGCTCATAGCAAAAATCGACGTCAATATCAGGCATGCTTACTCTCTCTGGATTTAAAAATCTTTCGAATATCAGATTATACCTCAATGGATCTATATTTGTAATTTTCATCGAATACGCAACTAGACTACCTGCTGCCGAACCTCTGCCTGGTCCTACCATAATATTATTGTCTTTTGAATATTTAATAAAATCCCATACGATGAGGAAATAATCAACATATCCCATCTGCTCTATTATACCAATTTCATAATCAAGCCGATTCTGAATTTCTTCTGTAATATTTTTATATCTATTTTCTAGACCGTTTTGACATATTTCTCTAAAATATTCAGCTTTGGTATAACCCAATGGAACCCTAAATTCAGGTAGATGAACTGTGTTAAAATCTAGCTCCACATTGCATCTTTCTGCTATTTTAACTGTATTTTCTAATGCTTCCTCAGGAAATAGCAAAGACATCTCCTCATAGGATTTTAAATAAAATTCATCAGAAGGAAATTTCATTCTTTCTTCATTGATGGTTTTTTGCATTTGTATACATAATAAAACATCATGAAATTTTGCATCTTCTTTGTTTATGTAATGAATATCATTTGTTGCAACAAGCGGTATACCAAGCTGTTGACTCATTTTTACAAGACCTTTGTTTATAATCTGTTGCTCATTCATTCCATGATCCTGCATTTCAAGAAAAAAGTTATTTTCCCCAAAGATATCTCTATACATTAACGCGGTTTCTATAGCCTTATCATAATTATTATCAAGCAAATGACTTTGAACCTCACCTGCAATACAGGCACTCAATGCTATTATACCTTTACTGTATTCTCTCAATAAGTCATAATCTACTCTAGGTTTATAATAAAATCCATCTACGAAACCTGCAGAACATATTTTTAAAAGATTTTTGTATCCTTCATAATTTTCTGCAAGCAAAACCAAATGATATTGATTTTTATCTTTTTGCGGATCCTTATCATTCATTTTTCTAGGTGCAACATAGGCTTCAAATCCTAATATAGGCTTAACGCCTTCTTTTTTAGCCTGTTTGAAAAACTCTACAACTCCATACATAGATCCATGGTCCGTTATAGC
>JBGUET010000480.1:0-1646 GCA_041821225.1 Sedimentibacter sp. | reverse complement strand
CCAATACTTGGATATGTAGTAGGTTCTACATTCAGTGAAACAATTTCATTTTTAGACCATTGGATTGCACTTATTTTACTTGGCTTTATCGGTGGAAAAATGGTTATAGATGCTGTCAAAGAACTTAAATATCCCGAAGTATGTATGACAGGCGAAAAATTTCTTACATCTAAAATATTGTTATTACAATCTATTGCAACAAGCATTGATGCTCTTGCTGTTGGAATTGGATTTGCTGTGATGAAGGTTGATATTTTAAGTGCAGCTTTATTCATTGGAATTATAACATTTGTCAACTCAATAATAGGCTCAAATTTAGGCAAAAAATTTGGTGAATTATTTAAGCAAAAAGCTGAAATACTGGGTGGCACAATATTAATAATAATAGGTATTAAAATATTTATAGAACATACCTTTATGTAAACAAATAAAAACTGATGTCATTTTAAAAACGACATCAGTTTTACTTTATTTATATGCTAGTTTAAGATTTTTAGCTTTCTTTTTTATCTGAATCATTTAAATCAGTTTCTAAATCTTTAGCTACTTTATTTGAATATCCTTTAAAATTGTTAATTGCTTCTCCTAATGATCTTCCTACTTCTGGAAGCTTTGATGGTCCAAAAATAACCAATGCAATTGCCAATATTAAAACAAGTTCTCCTGCTCCTAATTTACCAAACATTTTATATCCTCCTTTTTTTATATGGCTATTCTTTCTTCATACATGTAAACAAGCGGATTGCTTGATACTACTCTGCCTATTACTGTAATACCCAAATTATTTGCTAACTCTAAGGCTGAAGTAGTAGGTATGCTTCTAGAAACTATTAAAGGACATGCTATATTTGCAGCCTTTAATACCATATCAGTTGAAATTCTTCCAGTGGTAATAATCATACACTGGCTAAAATCAATCTTTTTTAATAAACCTTTCCCAATAACCTTGTCAACAGCATTGTGTCTTCCAACATCCTCACAAAGTCCAAGAATTTCATTTCCATCTGAAATAGCTGCGCAATGCATTCCGCCATACTGCTTATACATTTGGGCTTTAGAAAACATTTCTACAGCCATTAGTTTAATTTTTTCCATAGATATTTGAAAGTTGGAGTTTATTTTAGGTAGCTTTGTTAAAGCTTCATTAAATTTCACTCCACTTCCACATCCGCTTGATAACACCGTTTTTAATTCAATACCTTCAAAATCTACCTCCTTAGAGGTGGTTCCAAAAATCATTTTCATATCTTTGCATGCCCCCAAGGAAGATAAATCATCTGCATATTTAATTATACCACGGCCGTACAAATGTCCTATAGCTAGCTCCTTAAGCTCTTCAAGGGTACACATAAATGTTACTAAGCTCTTCCCGTTTAATAGAAACTCCACAGGTTCTTCTTCACATATATTTACCTTTTGTAAAATCATCGTCTCTTTCATGGTTTTCCCCTTTTAAGGATTTTCTACACGAGTAACCTCTGTCCATTCTGTTAATGCAGTTGCGTAATCCTTTGTTAAATATTCTTCTGAATACAGGCACAAAATGCCATTTGATGATTTAGTTTCCTTTATGTCCTTGTACTCATCACTGTTTTTAAATTGGTTCAAGAGGTCTGATATTTCTTCTTTTTTTAAGTTATAAGGCT
>JBGUET010000479.1:0-1647 GCA_041821225.1 Sedimentibacter sp. | reverse complement strand
GAGATTCTAAATCATAGTTACCCGACTGAATAGTCTCAAAAGCATATTCAAGGTAGTTAAAGTGTTTTAGATTATTTTCCTTTGCAGTTTCAACTGTAAATGTCCAACAAAACGTCCGCATCCCCAGTGGTTACTAATAGAGTATCATTTACACAGAATATGAACAGCTGAAGGGAAAAACTTATAGAAATTTTAAATTAGAAAAATAACCATAAAATTTTAAAGTAATAATTTAAATCACGGTTTTATGGTATAATATTAAATATAATAAGAACATAAATAAAATAAAAGTGGAACTAAGTAAATTTCACGTAAATAATTGAGGAGGAAAAAATGAAAAAACTTGTTAAAAATAATGTTTACTGGGTAGGGAAAATCGATTGGGAGCTTAAATCATTTCATGGAGCCGATTATACAATAAATAATGGCTCAAGTCAAAATGCATATTTAATTCAAGAAGAAAAAACAGTACTTATTGATACTGTTTGGAGGCCACATTCAACAGAATTTGTAGATAATTTGGCATCTGAAATTGACTTAAATAAAATTGATTTTATAATAGCTAATCACGGAGAAGTGGATCATAGTGGATCATTGCCAGCATTGATGGAAAAGATACCTAATACACCGATATATTGTACTGCAAATGCAGTTAAGTCGATTACCGGCCAATATCACCATCCTGAATGGAATTACAATGTAGTTAAAACTGGGGACTCTATTGACATCGGTAATGGCAAGAAATTGGTATTTGTTGAAATGAGAATGTTGCATTGGCCAGATAGCATGGCAACATACATGACAGGAGATAATATATTGTTTTCCAATGATGCTTTTGGTCAACATTATGCGGTTGAGGAACTTTTCAATGACAAAGCAGATCAATGCATGATTTGGGAAGAAGCTATAAAATATTATGCAAACATTTTAAATCCGTTTTCACCATTAGTTAAAAAGAAAGTTGAAGAAATATTAAGCTTAAATCTTCCAATAGATATGATTTTACCAAGCCATGGTTCTTTATGGAGAGATAATCCAACACAAATAGTTGAAAAGTATTATGCATGGTCACAAGCATATCAAGAAGATCAGATTACTGTTGTTTATGATACAATGTGGGATGGTACAATGCAATTAGCTCACAAGATTGCTTCTGAAATATCAAAATTATCGCCTGATACAAGAGTTAAAATATTTAATATTTCAAAGACAAATAAAAATGATATTATGACAGAAGTGTTTAGGTCAAAAGCAATTGCTTTAGGCTCACCAACTGTAGGTCAAAACATTTTATCCTCAGTAGGTGGATGGTTAGAGTTTTTACATGAATTAAAGTTTAAAGGCAAAAAAGCAGCAGTGTTTGGATGCTATGGTTGGAGTGGTGAATCTACAAAAGTTTTAAGACAAAGATTAACAGATGCAGGATTTGATGTAGTGGAACCAGAAATTAAATGCAACTGGAATCCTGAAGAATCAGATTTAATTAAAGCAGAAGATATCGCAAAGGCACTTTGTAATCTATAATAAAATTTGTCCATGAAACTAAAGGATCTCATCTTTTCATAAGTATGAGATCCTTGCTTTTGGGATTTTGGGGACGGTTTGATTAGCGGCGAATTGTAGTTTGCCCCAGAAGAAACCAGATAA
>JBGUET010000478.1:0-1655 GCA_041821225.1 Sedimentibacter sp. | reverse complement strand
CTAAGGCGATGCGGCTATGCCACAGATTCCCAATATTCAGTTAAGCTCATTGAAATTATAAACACATATAATTTAAAGGAATTAGATGAAATAACAATATAAAAAAAGCTCCTAGGAGCTTTTTTTAGTTTAAGTACAAATTCATATTGCTTGATACATATATTTTTCTTCATAGTAGTCAATCAATTTTATTGGTAGCGTATCGGTTTCTTTTTTTATGTTTATGTAATCTCTAGCACCTTGTTTTAACGCTTTGCGATTATCACGAGAAGATGGTTTTGTTGCAACAATAATTAAATCAGTCTCCGGATATGCATCTGTGAAATTCTCAATTGTAAAACTTTCATCTAATAAATTATAATCTGTTATTACAAAATCAAATGGTTGGAATAAAAGTTTTCCTATAGCTTTGTCAAAATTAGTGCATTCAATTATGTTCCTTGATATTTTAGAAACAATCTCTTCTAGCTTTTGAATATATGATTTGTCCTTGCTAACTAGTAGTATATTAATTTGTTTTATGATAAACACTCCTTAAGCAGTATTGAAATATTGCCATTAATTTTCAATTTCCATCAATGATGTCATTTTTGTCTTTAAAAACGAACTGTAAAGATGTTATTGATTCTTGATTATTATACAGTGCAAGAGAATGATAAGTCAAGTTAAAATGGTTAGTTTAACAAAAATTTAACAAATTAAAAACTTAACTGTTTATTATTGTTAAAGATGTATAATTAGGGTATAATAGTCTTAGTTTATTTTAGTTAGGAGAAAACATGAATAGAATTGATAACAGATTAAATGATGAATTAAGACAGGTTAAAATTACAAGAAATTATTTGATGCATCCAAATGGCTCAGTTTTAATAGAGGTTGGCAATACAAAAGTGATTTGCACAGCAATGATTGAGGAAAAAGTACCATCATTTTTAAAAGGAAAAGGTAAGGGTTGGGTTACAGCAGAGTATTCTATGCTACCAAGCTCAACTAACACAAGAAAAACAAGAGATATAAATAGGTTGAAAATAGATGGCAGATCACAGGAAATACAAA
This sequence comes from Sedimentibacter sp., assembly GCA_041821225.1. Classification (GTDB taxonomy): domain Bacteria; phylum Bacillota; class Clostridia; order Tissierellales; family Sedimentibacteraceae; genus Sedimentibacter. The sequence goes on along the minus strand of JBGUET010000478.1, from coordinate 599 downwards.
GACTCATAGGTAGAAGCTTGAGAAGTGTTGTTGATTTAGAAGCCATTGGGGAGAGAACCGTGTGGATAGATTGTGATGTAATACAAGCAGACGGTGGAACGAGGACAGCTTCAATAACAGGTGCGTTTGTTGCCATGGCCGATGCCTTTTATGGTTTAATGAAAAATAAATTAATAACGAAAATGCCTATTAAATCATTTGTTTCTGCGGTAAGTGTAGGAATGTCTAAAGGAGAAACAATATTAGACCTATGCTATGAGGAAGACAGCGGTGCAGATGTTGACATGAATATAGTAATGACTAACAAAGATGAATTTGTTGAAGTACAAGGAACTGGTGAAGAATCAACATTTACACACAATGATTTTATGAATCTTATATCATTGGCAACAAAGGGTTGTCAGAATTTATATAAAATCCAGCGTGAAGCCTTGGGAGAAGAAATAAGTGAGGAAATAGGGAAATGAAAAGCAAAATTATATTGTCTAGCGGCAACAAGCATAAAATAAATGAAATTAAAGATATTTTAAAAAATATGCCATTTGATGTAGTATCAAAGGATGAGTTAGGGTATGAGGATTTTGATGTTGTTGAGGATG
>JBGUET010000477.1:0-1662 GCA_041821225.1 Sedimentibacter sp. | reverse complement strand
TCTTAAAGAAAAGATAGAAATGGCACAACAGCTTGAGAAAATGAAAGTTGACATAATAGAAGCAGGTTTTGCAGCTGCATCCCCTGGAGACCTTCTTTCCATTCAGGAAATTTCAAAAAATATTAAAACATGTACAGTGGCAAGTCTAGCCCGATCAACTAAAGGCGACATAGACAAGGCATGGGAAAGTTTAAAGTATGCTGCTCACCCAAGAATTCACGTTTTTTTAGCAACTTCTCCAATTCACATGGAGTACAAGTTAAACAAGAAACCAGAAGAAGTTATTGAAATCGCTAAAGAAATGGTTGCATATGCTAAAACCAAATGTGAAGATATTGAGTTCTCATGTGAAGATGCAACTAGAAGTGAAATAGATTTTATTGCAAAAGTAATTGACACAGCAATTAAATCAGGTGCTACAACTATTAATATCCCAGACACTGTAGGATATACAACACCTGATGAATATTATAGCTTCTTGACTGCAATTACTGATAAATGTCCTGCATTAAAAACAGTTGATATGTCTGTTCACTGCCACAACGATTTGGGAATGGCAGTTGCAAATACAATTGCAGCCTTAAAGGCAGGAGCGACACAAATAGAGTGTACCGTAAACGGTATTGGTGAAAGAGCTGGAAATGCAGCTTTAGAAGAAATAGTAATGGCAATAAAAACTAGAAAACAATATTTTCAAGCAGACACTAATATAGATACAACACAAATAATGAGAAGTAGCAATTTATTAACTAGAATAACTGGAGTAAAAGTACAGCCAAACAAATCAATAGTTGGTGCTAATGCCTTTTCTCACGAATCAGGAATTCATCAGCATGGAATGTTAAAAAATAAGGAGACGTATGAAATTATGACTCCGAAATCCATAGGACTTGAAACAGGTAAATTGGTTCTTGGCAAGCATTCTGGTAGGCATGCATTCAATGATAAATTAGAGCAACTTGGTTATAAGCTTACAAAAGACGAATTAGATGAAGCTTTTGAAAAATTTAAAGCTCTTGCGGATAAAAAGAAAGATGTGTTTGATAGAGATATATTTGCATTAGTATCAAGACAAAAATTTGATGTTCCAAAAACTTATGAGCTTGTTAAGTATGTAATTAATACAGGAAATATAATAACACCCACAGCTACTGTATCAATAAAAAAAGACAATATTGTAACAGAAGAAGTTGCAGCAGGGGATGGACCAATTTATGCAGCTTTCAAAGCCATAGAAAAGATAATTGGTAAAAATTATGAATTAAATGACTTCTCAATAAATTCAATTACTGAAGGAGAAGATGCCTTAGGTGATGTAATGGTTAAAATAAGTGACAATGGCAAATCATATATAGGAAGAGGTTTGAGCACAGACATTATTGAGGCAAGTATAACTGCATATATAAATGCATTAAATAAAATGATATATGAAAATAAAAATATAATTCAATAAGGAGAAAAATCATGGGAATGACAATGACACAAAAAATACTAGCAGCACATGCAGGATTAGAACAAGTAAAAGCAGGACAATTTATTGAAATTAAATTGGATTTAGTGTTAGGCAATGATATCACAGCTCCAGTTGCTATTAAGGAATTTGAAAAAATGGGAGCTAAAAATGTTTATGATAAGGACAAGGTTGTTATAGTGCTTGATCAC
>JBGUET010000476.1:0-1662 GCA_041821225.1 Sedimentibacter sp. | reverse complement strand
CAATATATCAAATGGTGAATAATCAGGTCGCCAGCCAACGTCTAATACGGCAATTGTTTCATAATCTATTCCTTCATATTTTCCTTCAAGAATACTTTCTTTATATTCGTCCTTAGGATTGCTTCCGTGGGGAAGTGCTAAAGTTTCCACAACGTAATCTGGAACATAGCTTTTGATTATATTGTTTACTGAACCTATTTCAGCTTGAATTTCTTCGCCATTTAAATTTTTCAACTCATCGTGACTATATGTGTGGTTCCCTATATCATAACCATTTTCAACAAGCCAATTTAACTTTTCTTTAGCATATTCCTTTTGGCCAAAAATGTTTGTACCTAAGAAAAAGCTTGCAGTTACATTAAAATCAGAATATTTTTTCTTAAATTCTTCTAAAATTCCAACTGCACAATCAGGGTCTAAAACCAACTCCCCATTAACTTCAATTAAATTATAGTTATTTTGCCTACCGTCATCAAATGTTAAAACAATAGGAGTGTATCCGGCTTTAGTATTGATTTCTCCTTTTGCATAATCATTTAAGCTTATCATTTGATATTTGTTTTGATACATATATTCTAAGTCATTTCGGAAATTTTCTGGAGTTCTTTGCCATGGAATCTCTTCATCTCCAATACCATGATACATAAGAATCATGATTTCACCAAGTTCGTTAGGCTCTACACTCATATCAATGGATGTTACTGGATCTTCAATTGTGTCAGGAATTTCATCCTTGGGTTCTTCAATATTTATCTTATTTTCACTGTTAGTCACTTCTGTTTGGTCGCTTTCTTCAGCTATTGTCTTGGTTTCCCCTGCAGATTTAGAGCAAGCAGAAAACAACAACAATGCAATAATTGCTAAAATTAAGTAATACTTTTTTTTCATGTCATACCCCCTTGTGTATACTTCTATTTTATAATATTTAAACACAAAAGTCTACCTAAAGAATTTTCATATTTTTATTGATATTAATATATTCTTTGATATAATAATATATAGAATTCTATTTAAATTAGTAATTTTGTTAATATTTAAAGTATTAACAGGTATGTATCATATGAATTATTTTTTATTTATTGTGATTAATGGAGGAAACAAATTGGAAAGTGGTAATAAAATTGCGCAGGACAAACTAAAACTATTATACATATTTAAATATATTAATTTGCCATTAACAAATATCGAATTTACAAATTATATTTTGGATAATAATATTTTTGATTATTTTACATTGCAACAACTCCTTAGCGATTTGTGTGACTCGAAATTCGTTGTGCTGAAATCTAAAAGCGGTAATGAATATTATTCTATATCAGAAGCTGGAATTGCCGCACTTGAAATGTTTAGTGATAAACTACCTATATATTTCATAAAAGAGGTAGATGAAAATTTTTCTTACTTAAAAAAAGAAATAAAAAAGCAACGAGAATTACTTGGACATTATTACAAAAGAATGGAAGATGAATACATTGTGTCACTTCAGGTAATGGAAAACGAATCAGTTATTTTTAGTTTAAGCATTAATGTTCCTACTGAAGGAATAGCAAAAAATATATGTAAAAAATGGGATTCAAATCCCGAAGATATTTTTGGAAGTATAATAAATACATTGACTTCTGATTTCAAATAACTTTGATGCAGTTAGGGACAAATTGCAAG
>JBGUET010000475.1:0-1663 GCA_041821225.1 Sedimentibacter sp. | reverse complement strand
ATCCTCCATAAATTTAATAACAATATATTATCATAAATTAGGGACAAATAGTAGAAAATATATTTAATTGTAGTTTAAACATAAGATTTCCTTTATGACAATCTGTGGATATGATATAATATATAGGAAGAATATACTAATTAACTAGGCAGGAGATTAAGATGATGCTTATTAAAAATGGAAGAATTATAGACCCTTGTTCAAAAAAAGATGAAATATCAGATATTTTAATACGTGAAAATATAATAGTTAAAATTGCAAAAAAAATAGATGCTGAAGGAATAGACACAATTATTGATGCAGAGGGAAAAGTTGTAGCCCCAGGTTTAATTGATGTTCATGTTCACTTCCGAGATCCAGGACTTACATATAAAGAGGACATACACACAGGTTCAATGGCGGCAGCAAGAGGAGGTTTTACAACAGTAGTATGTATGGCAAATACAAGACCTCCAGTGGATAACATAGAAACATTGGAATATATATTAAGAGAATGTGAAAAATCTCCAATTAATGTTCTTCAAACAGCAACCATAACAATGGGCATGAAAGGAATAGAGCTTGTTGATATGGAAAAATTAAAACAAGCAGGAGCCGTTGGATTTACTGATGACGGATTTCCCATAATGAATAGCAGTGTTGTACTTAGGTCAATGGAAGTTGCAAAACAATTAAATGTTCCTGTGAGCTTTCATGAAGAAGACCCTAACTTAATTGTAAATAGTGGAATAAATGAAGGAAAAATATCAGCAAAATTAGGTATTCAAGGGGCTTCACATTTAGCAGAAGATATTATGGTTGCAAGGGATTGTATTATTGCAACTTACTCAGGTGCAAAGGTAAACATACAACATTTGAGTTCAGGTTTATCAGTTGATATTATAAGGCAAGCAAAATTAATGGGTGCAAATATTACTGCTGAAGCTTCTCCTCATCATTTTTCCCTCACAGAGAACGATGTTCTCAAATATAATACAAATGCAAAAATGAACCCTCCACTGAGAACTGAGGAAGATAGGATGAAAATAATTCAAGGCCTTAAGGATGATACTATTGAAATAATAGCTACCGACCATGCTCCACACAGCAGTGAGGAAAAAGAACGTGAATTTCTAAAGGCACCAAGTGGAATAGTAGGATTAGAAACAGCTTTAGCAATTGGAATTACATTTTTGGTAAAGAAAAAGCATTTAACCTTAAGTAAACTTTTAGAAAAACTAACATTAAACCCAGCAAAATTGTACAATTTGAAATCAGGAACCATTAAAGTGGGAGAAAAAGCAGATTTAGTTATTTTTGATTTTAACGAAAAATGGATTGTGGATAAATTTTATTCAAAATCCAGCAATTCTCCTTTTTTAGGGCAAGAACTTCAAGGAAAAGTTAAATATACAATATGCAATGGCAAAATTGTTTATGAAGATAAGTAGAGTTGTAGGATTAATGATTTAGAAAATTATAAATAAAATTAAATATATATCCAATGAATATTAATAACATATAATAGATTAATAAATCTAATAAAATGGGGGAAAAAATATGATTTATTTAGACAATGCAGCTACTTCATATCCAAAACCAAATTCGGTTTATAAGAATGTTATGAAGGCCATGAAAGAATACGGGGCAAATCCTGGTAGGGGAAGTCATGCCATGGCTATTG
>JBGUET010000474.1:0-1671 GCA_041821225.1 Sedimentibacter sp. | reverse complement strand
TCCATTGGATGAAATGTTCTGGAGCCATAGGATGTGCTACGCTTCCTACTTTTACAGTTACTTTATTTCCTTCAACTACGATGACTGGAACATGTTTTTCTTTTGCAGCATCAACTGTGTTTGCAGTGATTTCTTCCATTTCTTTTCCACAGCATATTAGTTTTCCACCACCGTCAGTTATCATTCCAACTAAATTACCACAAGTTTTACAAATAAAAAATCTTCCTTTGTTACACATATTATACCTCCTAATGATATTATTGATTCAACATTTATTGTATACCCAAAAAAACAATTTTTAAAACATATATTTTATATTATTCTGTTTTTCTTAAACTTATTTGCATGGCTATTAAACTTACTAGCGCCATAGCAATAGCCATTGCACCAATATTTAAAATAGTGTTCACACCAATTTCAAGAGCTGAAAAAACATTATCCTGAACAAAGGCAAGAATTGTTTGATATAGCCCTAATCCAGGAACTATAGGAATTACACCAGGGAATATGAAAATTGTAGCAGGCATTTTGAATTTTCGGGCATATATTTCTCCCATAAATGCAATTATTGTTGTTCCAAGAAAAAACCCAAGTTTTATAAATCCTTGTTCAGTGCATAAAATATATACCAAGTATCCCAAAGATGCTGTTAGGGAGGTAATTAACAATGTTTTTTTAGGAGCATTCATTATTAATGCAAAAAATAATGATGCTATAAAGCAATAAATCATTTCTAGAATAAATTTAACAATCATAATTCCTCCTTATGCACCTACAATACCAAATGAATAGGCTATGTAAATAATTACTCCTGCTCCAGCAGCAAGGGACGCTGCTACAAGAAGGGCTTCTGTGCCTCTTGCAATGCCTGAAATTAAATCTCCTCTTATTGTGTCACGAATAGCATTTGTCATTGAAAGTCCTGGGAGCAGAGGCATAATGCCACCAACAATAATATGATTATAATTTCCCATTCCTGCAATATAAGTTGTTGTAATTGCAATGAGTGCTATTACGAAACCTGATACAATGCTGGAAAAGAACTGGTATGAATGCAAATTTTCAAACTTTTTTGTTATTAATGTTACTAATATTCCTGTTAACAGTGCAATAATGAATCCGAATATTTCACCACCAAATAGCACTGTGAAAAATGCAGATGAAATGCCCCCGTAAAACAATGAAAATTTATTTTTAACGCCATTATTATTTTCTATTTTTTCCAATTCAATCAACGCATCATCTAATGTAATTGAATGTTGAGAAATTTGCCTTGAAATAGTATTAACCTCATTAAGCTTTTGCAAATTAATAGTTCTTTTTCTTATTCGCTTGACTACGGTGTCGCTTTGTTTTCCATCAATAGATATTGTCATATAAATACCTGTTGGTGTAGCAATAGCTTCTATTTCCTTCACTTCAAAGGCTTTGCATATAAATTTAATTGTTTCCTCAGCTCGGTAGGTTTCCCCTCCGTTTTCTAGTATAATTTGTGCAGATAATTTAATAACCCTCAAAAGATTCATTGTATTTATTTTCAAAGTATCACCTCTATAAATATATCAATTAATTATAGCATATATTTTAAAAGCGTTAACTATTTTTTGTAAATTATTTAATGTGTAATTATTTAAATTGTGTTATAATATTAGAAATATGCAGGAGGACTAA
>JBGUET010000473.1:0-1671 GCA_041821225.1 Sedimentibacter sp. | reverse complement strand
TCATTTACCAATCTTTCTAAACTCTTGCTTTCGTTAAGCATTTGTTTATAATACTCTTTTAATTGTTCAGGATCTTTTATAACTCCATCACAAATAGCTTCAATAGATCCGCGAATTACTGTAATTGGTGTTCTTAGTTCATGAGAAATATTAGTTATGAAATCTTGGCGCTGCTTCTGAAGGACTTCACTTTCATGACTTGCCTTATCAAGTCTTTCGCTTAATACGTCTATAGTACTGGCTAATTCTCCTATTTCATCATTTTGATTAATTCCAGTTTTCGCGCTGTAATTTCCTTCGGCAAGAACTAAAGCGGTATTTTTCATGGTTTTCAGCGGTTTGGTAAAAGATACTGCCAATGCAATAGAAAGTATTATAGACAATGCAAGGGCAATCACAATACTTATGGCTAAAATTTTAAATCCATCAAAAACTGCAGAATTCATGGTTTCCACAGGTGAATGAATTAGAAGTGCTCCTATTATTTTATCACCTGCTAAAATTGGAGTACCTACTGTCAAAGCAGGAGATTTTAAAAGTGTGCTGAATCCCTCGCTAAATGTAGTATTACCTTGAAATACATCATTAACAACCACATCAGCATCTTCAGGTAAATCAGAATACATGTATTTCATTTTAGACATGGACCCAATAGTTACTAAATTTAAATTTTCATCTACAATCCATACATCAGCCATTGCAATGTCATCTAAATTTTTAATATACGACCCAAGGCTTTGATTTATTCCACCGGCTCCCATCATTCCCCCTTGCTTGCCATTTCCGAAATTTAGATTGCCGTCCATTAGTTCAGAAATTGTATCAGCAATTGTCAAGGCACGTTTTTCAATATCCTTTTTTTGAATTTGCAATGTGCTGTTTTTAAAAAGGCTCAGGAATATTCCACCGATTATTACGGAAAATATAAGAAGTGTTGCAGAAAAATATGCAATTAGTTTTATTGCTATTTTATTTTTCATCTTCTGTTACCTCAAATTTATAGCCAACACCCCATATAGTTTTGATTTCCCAGTTTTCGTGTTCAAAGTCATCTAATTTTGAGCGCAACCTTTTTATATGTGAATCCACAGTCCTGTTATCTCCATAATAATCATATCCCCATAGACTGTTGAGTAAATTATCTCTTGTAAAAACCTTGTTTTTATTGGAAACAAGAGTCCACAAAATTTCAATTTCCTTTTTTGTCAAGGATATATTTTTATTATTAATTGCAACAATATAGTCACTCATATTAATTTTCAAGTTATCATATGTAAAAATTTGAGCATTTTTTTGATCATCAATTGAAATTCTTCTCATTATTGCCCTTACTCTTGCCATAACCTCAGCTGGAGAAAATGGTTTAATAATATAATCATCTGCCCCTATATCAAGTCCCATTATTCTTTCAAAGTCTTCACCTCTTGCTGTAATCATAATAATGGGCACATTTGACAGCTTTCTAATTTCTCGGCAAACTTCAAAGCCATCAATTTCTGGCATCATTACATCTAGCAATATAATATCTGGATTGTTTTTTTCGAATGATTTCAATGCTTCTTTTCCATTTAAGGCGATTTTCACATCAAATCCTTCTTGTTTTGCATATTCTTCTAATATGGATGTAATTTGTTTGTTATCATCTGCAATAAGCATTGTTGCCATAATATC
>JBGUET010000472.1:0-1675 GCA_041821225.1 Sedimentibacter sp. | reverse complement strand
AGGTCGCGTTCTGAAATGTTATCATCAAAGAAAACGTGGAAGTCGTGGAGGAATAACAGATGGTTATGACTGTATTTTTCCATTCGGTTTAGTAATGTCAACTCATCTTTTTTCGCATATTTATGGGCAGTTTCTTTATTCTCTTTACGCCCATCGGCAATAAGGTCTTGATATTTTTGCTCATAATCAACTATCGTTTCTTTTGAAAAGGATAGAAGCCCCTGTTTTATTTGTTCTTTTCTTGTCTTGTTCATATCACAAAGCAAGGTAAGCATTTCGTCAGACCATTTGTGTCCTGTGTCCTCTTTATTTTTACGAAGATAACGTATGATATGAATATTACATTCTGCATGGTCGGTTCCAAAATGATAGAGAGCGGTTTCATGATCATGGACTAGAATTCCGCTATATTTATCAAGAAAATCCAACTTTCCTAATGCGGCAATTGTCTTATTTTTCATTGCATTATAAATAACAGTTTTCTCTATGCTGAAATTACGGATATAGTTCTGTTTTCCATTCACTGTTACTGTTGTTGCATCGGTTGCTACTACAGTCTGATTCAACAGTTCATCTTCTAAATGTTGAATGCTTGTTTCGGCAATCTTTGCAAATTTTTTGCAGAAACCATAGACACTTCCGTCAGAGAGATTAAGTTCCCCACTACTAGCTGCATTGAGGAATGCTGCAATTCTGTCATTTGACATAACACCTTCACTATATAAAGAAACTGCAAGCGCTTTTACATTTGATCCATATGTTACATCACTGCGATATTCAACTGGAATATTAAAATGCCCCGTTTCATCCGCATATATATGAAACTCTGTAATAAGCGGGCAGATGCTAAGGTCTATCGCATATTTTGTGATATAGTTTCCACTGGAGCTATCTCCTATATTCCTGATTTCATGACTACATTTGCCTGATTTTATTTTTTCTTCTACTTCTGATTTGGTCAGAGTGATTCCTTTATGACCTTTTTGTCCACCGTTTTTACAATCTGTCTTTTTCCTACCATTATAGGTATTGGCAGGTTTTTGGCCCTTTTGGTCAGTGGAGGGTGGAAGCGATGTGTTGGAACTGTCATTATTGATAATGCTTTTTAAACGGGCATTATCGTCCTGCAGGAGCTTGTTTTCTTGTGAAAGATTATCTATTTTTGAATTTAGACGGTCAACATCTTCTTTATGTTCTGTTTTTTCAACATGGAGATCTTTTTCAACAGCATCGAGACGAGCCATGACTTCCATGAGTTGATTATACATTCCTTTTTCATAATTCGCTGACATATTCGGATGGCTCCTTACTGTATTTTGATAACTAAAGTATATCAAACATACAGTAAAAATGCGAATTTCAAAGGTTGATGCATTCGTCAAAATGACGGTGTATAACTTCTGAAACAAAACAAAAAATGTGTATTGGTAATTAAAAAAGCGAGGAATATCTGTAAAAATATAAAAGTTATTCACAAACAAAGCAGAATAAGAGAATCTCATTCTGCTTAAATAAAAAAGTACTTCTTTTATGTGGATTACATAGCCGTAAGGCTTGAAAAAAATCAGCACTTTTACAATAACTTTTTTTATTTAGTTCAGCCGAAGGCTGAACTGTTACAATATTATTAAATAATATTAATATTTCATTGACAAACTACATCATATTTAGTATA
>JBGUET010000471.1:0-1677 GCA_041821225.1 Sedimentibacter sp. | reverse complement strand
GGCGGAGTAAGAGATGAGGCAGAGATTAGAGGGCACAGAAGAACATATATTGGAGCAATTCCAGGTAGAATAATTTCATCAATCGCAAAAGTAAAAGTTAATAATCCTGTATTTTTGTTAGATGAAATTGATAAACTTTCTAGTGATTACAAAGGTGATCCTGCATCTGCACTATTAGAAGCACTTGATCCTGAACAAAACAACAGCTTTACAGACCATTATATTGAAGCACCATTCAGTTTGGAAAATGTAATGTTTATTACAACAGCCAACACCACATCCACAATACCAGAGCCTCTTTTAGACAGAATGGAAGTTATTGAAGTTTCTGGATATACTGATGTGGAGAAAAGAAATATAGCAGAGAAATACTTGGTAAAAAAGCAAATTGCTGAACACGGACTTAAGGCAAGTCAAATCAATATTTCTGATAATGCCATTAAAGAATTGATTGATAGATACACTAGAGAATCTGGAGTGAGAAGTCTTGAAAGAAGCATTGGAAAGCTTGTTAGGAAAGCAGCAGTTCAAATAGTGGAAAACAAGAAAACAAATGTGGTAATAAATAAAAATAATATTAAAAATTATCTAGGAATACCAAAATATGATTATGATTCAGCTTATGAAGAAGATCAAATTGGCGTTGTTACAGGATTGGCGTGGACACAAGTTGGCGGAGAAACATTGTTTATTGAAGTCAACACAATGAAGGGCGATGGTAAGCTTCAGCTTACAGGACAGCTTGGAGATGTAATGAAAGAATCCGCTATGGCGGCTCTAAGTTATATTAAGGCAAATGCTGAAAAATTCAATATAGATTACACCATATTTAAAGAAACAGACATACACGTCCATGTGCCTGAGGGGGCTATACCTAAAGATGGTCCATCTGCAGGAATTACTATGGCAACTGCTATAATATCAGCTCTCACAAAGAGACCGGTTAGAAAAGATGTTGCAATGACTGGCGAAATAACCATTACAGGTAGAGTATTGCCAATAGGTGGGCTTAAGGAAAAACTTTTAGCAGCTAAAAGGGCAGGAATTACAAAGATTATTCTTAGTTCAAAGAACAAGCCTGATGTTTCCAAAATCGATAATAAAATCATTCATTCAATGGAAATAGTTTATGCAGATAGAATTGAAGATGTTATAAAAGAAGCAACAAGAACTACGGATTGAACAGAAATTAAGTGATTGATATCATGTATAAAGCAATTAGGCAAATGCTTCTTTTGCTTTATACACGAATAATCGGTTTTAAAAGAAGGGGTAAATATGATAATTAGAAAAGCAGAAATAATAATGACAGCAGTAAAAAAAGAGCAATATCCAGCTACAGTTGTCCCTGAAATAGCTTTTTCAGGAAAATCAAACGTTGGCAAGTCATCAATGATAAATGCTCTATTAAATAGGAAAAGCCTAGCTAGAACAAGTTCACAGCCTGGAAAAACACAGACACTAAACTTTTATAATATAAATGATATGTTTCATTTTGTAGATTTGCCTGGTTATGGTTATGCTAAAGTATCTAAGTCAGAAAAAGAAAAATGGTCTCCAATGATTGATACATTTCTTCATTACAGGCCACAGCTTAAAGAGGTTTTTTTACTTGTTGATATAAGGCATGAACCTAGCAAAAATGATCAGCAAATGTACTCTTGGATAAAAGGATGT
>JBGUET010000470.1:0-1682 GCA_041821225.1 Sedimentibacter sp. | reverse complement strand
AGTTGTTTTGTTTTTTTTTGAAGAATATTTATGTAAAGAGATGAAAGGGTATTTAATGGAAGAATGTAGGCTTGATGTATATCTAAATAATAAAGGTTTTGCAGAAAGTCGAGAGCGCGGGAAACAGCTAATTACTAATAATTGTGTGTTTGTAAATGATAAATTAAAAACAAAGCCATCCTTTATGGTTAATGAAAATGACAACATAATAGTTACAAAAGACTTGTGTTATGTGAGTAAAGGATTTGTAAAGCTAGAAAAAGCGATTTCAGTTTTTAGCATAAATACAGAAAACGTAGTTGCAGTTGATATTGGTGCATCTACAGGTGGATTTACAGACTTCCTTTTAAAAAATGGCGCTAAAAAAGTTTATGCTGTTGATGTAGGTCATGGTCAACTTCATGAAACTTTAAAAAATAATAATTGTGTAATAAATATGGAAAATATGAATTTCAGGTATGCAGATACTTCAGTTTTTACAGACCTTGTTGATATAGTTACAGTTGATGTATCTTTTATATCTGTAAGGTTGATTTTACCTAAAATTGTGGAAATTAGTCATGAAAACACTAATATTATTGTACTTGTTAAGCCTCAGTTTGAAGCAGGCAAAGGAAATGTTGGAAAAAACGGAATAGTTAAAGATAAAAAAATTCATTTAGCTGTTCTTAATAATTTCAATGAATATTCCAAAGAAAACGGGTTAACAATTAAAAGTATTACTTATTCACCCATAAAAGGTGGAAATGGAAATATTGAATATTTAGCATACTTGGGAAAAGCGAATATATATCATAATGAAATAAATTTCAAAAACTTAATAGATGAAGCTTTTGAAAAATTATAAAAATAAATGAAATTTATGGGGTGACAAATGAAAAAGTATACAAGACAAACAAAAATTCATGAGTTGATTTCGAAAAGAGATATAGAAACTCAGGAAGAACTTGCTGACGGCTTGAAAGCAATGGGGATTGATGTTACACAAGCTACTATTTCAAGAGATATTAAAGAATTAAGATTAGTGAAAGTAATGTCAAAGAGCGGAAAATATAAGTATTCAACAATCAGTCAAAGTCAGGAAGGTATTACGGACAGATTGTATAAAATATTTGAAAACTCTGTTGTTTCTATTGATAATGCTATGAATGTGGTTGTAATAAGAACCATACCAGGAGCAGCACAAATATGTGCATCTGCAATTGATTATATGGGAGTCGATGAAATTGTTGGAACATTAGCAGGTGATGACACCGTCTTTGTTGCAATAAGAACTTTGGAAGCTGTCGAAAATGTTTTGGTAGAATTTAAAAAGAATATAAGATAAAGGTGATACTATGCTGATTAACTTAAATATCAGCAATTTTGCTGTATTTGAAAATGAATCTATATATTTTTACAATGGTTTTAATGTATTCACTGGAGAAACCGGTTCTGGAAAGTCAGTATTGATTGAAGCATTGTCTCTTGTTTTAGGTGAGAGAGCTTCAAAGGATTTAATAAGAAAGGGTAGTAAAAGCGCCTTCATAGAAGCTGTTTTCGACATTTCTAACAATAAAAGTCTATGTGATTTTCTGGATACATTGCATATTGAACTAGATAGGGATAATGAAGATTTTTTAATAATTTCAAGAGAAATATTAGAAAATGGTAAGAGTATTAATAAAATTAATAGAAGAGTG
>JBGUET010000469.1:0-1684 GCA_041821225.1 Sedimentibacter sp. | reverse complement strand
GGGTAATAGACAAGAACAATATAGTGTTTTTTGCTAACAAAAAGATGAAGGAAGACTTAGGGGAGAGCATACTCGGTAAAAAGTGTTATGAAGTTTTTTGTACTGGTAAGAAATGTGATAATTGTATTTCTAATGAAACATTAAGTAATGGTTCAATACATAGAAAAGAAACAATCTTGAATGACAAAACATATATGGTTGTATCATCTCCTATGATTGGTGAAAATAATGAAATTATAGGTTCTGTTGAAGTTTTCAGGGATATGACAATAGAGAAGGAATTAGCAAAAAAAATCAATGAAAAGAACAAAAAAATGAGCGAAGATATTGCTTTTTCGAGAAATATGCAGATGAGAATGCTCCCTCCTAAGGGAATATATAATAGCGTTAATATAGATTATTTATATGAATCATCAGAATCTCTAAGTGGTGACTTTTTTGATGTATTCAATATGGATTCTGATAATGTGGGTATTTATATATGTGACGTAGTTGGTCACGGGGTTACTGCTGCACTTCTTACAATATTTGTGAGGCAATCATTAAGAACAATAGCAAAAGGGAAGAGTAACCCAGATAAAATAATCGCAGAGCTTCATAAAACCTTTTTAGCACTTAATTTAGACACAGAAAAGTATTTTTCAGTTTTTTTTGGAATATACAACAAGATTACTCATAACTTCCAATTTGTAAATGCTGGGCATAATTCATTACCTATGCTTTTGAAAAACAATAGCAAAGAGATAGAAATATTAGAATCCAAAGGCTACCCTATATGTAATATATTTGATAGCGTTGAATATGATGTCAAAACTGTAAAATTAAACGAAGGGGATAAATTGTTTTTTTATACAGATGGAATAACTGAGGCTAGAAATGAACTTGGACAAGAATATGGAGTTGAAAAACTCATGGAAATAATTAAAAGCTCACATAATATATTAGAGGAACTGAAATCATCACTTGATAAATATAGCGATGTTCAGAGGGATGATTATGCTATACTTATGGCAGAGATAATATAAATAAAAAAAGGGGTATTGAAATGAAAAAAATTCAACTTGATTTAAAAGGAAGTTTTATAACTTATGATGAGATGCAGAGCATTAAACCACAAATTATGGAGGCACAACAAGTTCTTTTAAAAGGCAGCGGAGTCAGTAATGATATGATAGGTTGGATTAATTATATGAACAGCTATGACGAGGATGAATATGAAGAAATAAAAATTTCTGCTCAATATATTAACAATAATAGTGATGCAATCATTCTCTTAGGTATAGGCGGTTCATATCTTGGAGCAAGGGCTTCGATTGAAGCAATAAGGGGGAACTTTCACAACGAATTATGCAAACCACAAATTTATTATGCTGGTCAAAATTTAAGTGGTTCATATTTAAAAAAATTGCTGGAAGTGATTAAAAATAAAGAAGTAAGTGTTATTGTTGTATCAAAATCAGGAACAACCCTTGAAACTGCATTAGCATTTAGAATAATAAGAGATATGATGGATGAAAAATATAAAGAAGAATCAAAAAATCGTATTTTTGTTGTAACGGATGAGAAAAAAGGTGCGTTGAAGAGATTGTCGGAATTATACGGATACAAAGCATTTAAAATACCAGATAATATTGGAGGAAGATATTCTGTTATAACTCCTGTGGGTCTTTTGCCCATGGCTGCT
>JBGUET010000468.1:0-1694 GCA_041821225.1 Sedimentibacter sp. | reverse complement strand
TGTCATATTATTTACCACAAAACGCATTTGACTCATCATGTCATTTGGATTTCCTGTATAAAGGAAATTATTTCTAGTATCAACTTCCATAACCCTGTCTTCCACTATATTGGGAATATTTGGGCCCGTATTCGGATTAACATTTTCTCTTACTACAGTTATTCTGTATGCGCTTGATTGAGGAGGTATACTTCTTGTCATTGCAGCTGAAAATTCTGCATCCACAACATTTCCAACTCTTAAATCTCTAACAGAAATTCTCCTTCCGCATCTGCTTCTGATTATTGTATTACTGTCAACCACCAATGTAACAAGCTCCATATGAGTCATGTTTAAATCACCTAAAACTCCATATGAAATTTTTATAAAACTTGTTTTTCTTCTGTTGTCATGAAATATTTCCTCTATTACAGCGTCATCAGCAAAAATAACGTTATTTCTCCTGAGCAAAGCTTCCGCTTCATCATTTATATAAGAATCATCCATTTATTGCACCCCTCTTGCATTAATAAATATATACAACGATATATGTTTATATATATTCTTAAGCTTTTAATTTGTTCTGCAAAGTATAAAATAAAGTATGAACAAATTAATATTTTGCATCATCCTATTTCAGTTCCCGGGAATTGTCCTGCAAGCCTTACTTCACTTAATTTTTTTTTTGAGGACATACAATAAATGTCACTATTTTGTTGTAGTTTCGAACAATAGAGGCAGCGTATTAGTTAAGTTATTTCTCGAATCGATTGAGCCATGCTTCTAATATTACCCCATACAAATAACTGTTATTCAGAAAAATTAAATTCATCGTCCATTTTATTGTTTGTAAAAATCCCATCATTTTTATTCAAGTTTGTTTGTAGCTTTAAACAAATAGATTCAATCCATTCTCTTCTTGCTATCTTTTGTAGCCAATCGCTAGGTATTTCTTCATAGCCATACACTACTCCTGCAAGGCCCCCAGCAACTGCTGCAACAGTGTCTGTATCCTGTCCCAAATTTACCGCTTTTAGTATACATTCAGCATAACTGTTTGTATTAAGCAAACACCAAATTGCAGCTTCCAAAGTATCTACCACGTAGCCACTGCTATTTATTTCATCTTCATGTAGTCTTGCAAATATTTCTATATCCCTCAATCTATAATAATCCTTCAAGTCTTTGTCATATACATTCTTTTGAATATTCCCGTAATAATTAAAACCATTTGTCAATGCACTCATTACACTTTTTTTTACATTTGAAGAATCATTTATTAAATTTTCAACGATTAGAGAATAAAGTCCACATGCTATCAAGCTTATATTATGGGCATGAGTAAGTTTTGAAATATCATGAATCGGCTCTAAAAGACCTGACATATCATTAGTAATACCATGATCCATGTTGGCATATTGAAAGAACACCATTGGTAATATTCTCATTAAAGACCCATTCCCATTGTCATGCACTGATTTTCCCCCACATTTCAAAGGCTCTGTTCCTTCATCATAATTGTAAATTGCCCTGCTTGTAGCATTTCCAATGTCAAAAGTATCATTATAAGGTGTGTAATCTCCATGTTTCATCCATGACAAAAACTTGTTCATAATATCCTTGTAATCTAATCCAGTACATAGACTATCGGCTAGACAGAGAGTCAAGCTGCTGTCATCAGACCATGTTCCTGCCGGCTGATTATATGTGCCATG
>JBGUET010000467.1:289-1723 GCA_041821225.1 Sedimentibacter sp. | reverse complement strand
AATTTATTTTATCCAAGGGAAAAAGTAAATTTGTGAAGGAAACTGTGAATAAAAGGAGGAATTAAAATGAATGCAAGTGTAGCAATTCAAGTTTTACCCCATGTGGATTCTGATGATGAAGTAATCCGCATTGTTGACGAGGTTATTGCCTATATTAAAGGCACTGGTTTAAATTATTATGTAGGACCATGTGAAACTGCTATTGAAGGGGATTATGATGAATTAATGGAAATTGTAAAAAATTGCCAAATCATAGCTGTTAAGGCAGGTGCTCCTAAAGTATCTTCATATGTAAAAATAAGTTTTGCTTCGGACGGTGGTGTTCTAACAATTGATAAAAAAGTTACCAAGCATCATCAATAAAATTTCACCAGCTTTTGCAATAACTTTTATTTTGGTGTTGTGGCAGATATTATCTGCCACAGGCACCGTACCTAAATTTATGCTACCATCTCCATTAGATGTAGTAATGGCATTTGTAAATGATTTTCCATTGCTTATGATGCATGCTAAAATAACATTGGTAGAAGCTTTTTTAGGATTGTTTATTGGTACCGTGTTTGGATTTATTATATCTATAATAATGGACCACTTTCCAATTGCGTATAAGTCTATTTACCCAATATTGGTACTAACTCAAACAGTTCCTACTGTAGCTATTGCACCTTTGCTGGTTTTATGGCTTGGATATGGTATATTACCTAAAATAACACTAATTGTAATTACAACTTTTTTTCCAATAGTTATAGGATTGTTGGATGGGTTTCGTTCGGCCGATCCAGATGCTTTGAATTTGTTGAAGGCTATGGGTGCAAATCAAACCCAATGTTTCATACATATTAAGCTTCCAAGTTCTTTAAGTCATTTCTTTGCAGGTTTAAGAATTTCTGTTTCTTATTCTGTTGTTGGAGCGGTGGTTTCAGAATGGTTGGGAGGTTTTAATGGACTTGGTGTATATATGACTAGGGTGAGAAAATCTTACTCTTTTGATAAAATGTTTGCTGTAATATTTTTTATTTCACTTATCAGTCTCTTGCTCATGTTGGGTGTTTCATTGTTAAAGGATGCTGTAATGCCTTGGGACAAAAAGGATAAGGATAATAATATTAAGAAAAATTACATTTAAAAATAAGGAAGGGTTTAAAAATGAAAAAAAAATTATTTGTTATAATCGCTGTTTTAATGCTGTCTATTTTTGCTTTATCGGCATGTAGTTCTAAACAAGAACCAGTAGAAAGTAAGACAGATGATACAGCTAAGATAAATGAAAAAGTAAGCATAGTACTTGACTGGACTCCTAATACTAATCATACAGGATTATATGTTGCACAAGCAAAAGGATATTTTGCTGAGCAAGGATTAGATGTGGAAATCGTACAACCTCCAGAAGGAGGAGCAGAAATGTTAGTGGGCGGTGGGGGAGCAGAATTTGGA
>JBGUET010000467.1:0-279 GCA_041821225.1 Sedimentibacter sp. | reverse complement strand
CTAATTACGCTTCAGATAATCAATTGCCTGTAACAGTAGTTGCTACTTTAATTCAACATAATACATCAGGAATAATTTCCCTAAAAGAAAAAGGAATTGATTCTCCAGCTAAAATGGCAGGGCACTCTTATGCAACTTGGGATATGCCTATTGAACAAGCAATTATTAGAAAAATAGTTGAAGATGACGGCGGAAATTTTGATGATATAAAATTAATACCAAGTACTGTAACTGACGTAATCACTGCCCTTCAAACAGATGTTGATTCTGTATGGGTAT
>JBGUET010000466.1:0-1739 GCA_041821225.1 Sedimentibacter sp. | reverse complement strand
GAATACTACACCTTGGGCGGAATTTCTGAATAAACATGTCGATTAACCAATCCAAAACCTTCTAACATTCTTAATTGCTTTGTTAATGTAGCCTGTGTAATATTACCTATTCTTCTTTGCAATTCTCCAAAACGAAGTGCCCCTTCATCCAAATTATACATAATTAAAATTGACCATTTTCCCGAAAAAACTTTTTGTGCTGTAGAATATGGACATTTACCAAAAAGACTATTATCATTTTCCATTATATCTCCTTGTATAATGGAACTATATTAATTCCATTAATTTTATTTTCCTTTCTAGATTATTTTCTATATAATCTTTTATAGACGCTGTGGATTAGTTTTTTCTCCTACAGCAGCTGTAATTAAACAGCCGACTGTTCTTATTAAGGCTCTAACCGCAGCTCTATGTTTATTTGTTAATTAGTTAGATAACGCATGACGTTTTATATATAGCAAGGATACATTCAACATAGAGTTCGTGGAAACATAGCGTATTACATTTATATAAGGAGTTATTTACTATGATTTTTGTTGGTATTGATGTTTCCAAAGCGAAACATGATTGTTGCATCATTAATTCAAATGGTTCAGTTATTACTGATTCCTTACGAATTGACAATTCAAAGGAAGGATTTGAAACTTTATATTCAGCTATTTTTTCTGCACTTGATTCTAATGATATTTGCAAAGTCAAAATAGGACTTGAATCAACAGGTCATTACAGCACTAATATCACAAATTATCTGTATTCCAAAGGCTTTCAGGTTCACACCTTAAACCCATTGGCTACTAATCTTTTTCGTAAGGCCGGAACCCTTAGGAAAACTAAAACAGATAAAACTGACGCCAAAGTCATTGCGACTATGCTTTTTTCTGATGAATCTAAATCCTATTCACCAGTATCATACCATATTCAAGAGCTAAAGTCATTAACAAGACACCGTTATCGCATGATTGGCTATCGTTCCAAACTTAAAATTTCCGTTACCAGACTTATTGATATTATTTTCCCCGAGTTGCCAGATCTTTTTTGGTCAATACATCAAGCTTCTAGTTATGCTTTATTACTTGAATTACCAACACCTAACGACATTAAGTCATGTCATTTAACTAAGCTTACTAATATTATCAGCTACTCTTCCAAAGGAAAGTATGGTAAAGAAAAAGCTATCACTTTAAAAGAATTAGCATCTAATTCAATTGGTTCTGCTAATCGTTCTGTTGCATTTGAATTGCAACAAACTATTCGTCTTATCCAATCTGTTCAAAGTGAAATAGATATTTTGGACAAGCAGATCAAAATTGTTGTAGATGAGATTAATTCACCCATTATTACTATACCTGGAATCGGATACACCTTGGCAGCTATTATTTTAGCAGAAATTGGTGACATCCAACATTTTTCAACACCAGCAAAACTTTTAGCATTTGCAGGTATGGAACCTTCTACTTATCAGTCTGGAAAATTTAGTGCTTCTAAAACTCCAATGGTTAAACGTGGTTCTACTTACCTTCGATGGGCAATCTTACAAGCTTCTCGTTTGGTACCAATGCGTGATGCTACTTTTTCTGCTTATTTAGCTAAAAAACGCTCAGAAGGCAAACATTTTAATGTCGCAAGAAGTCATGTAGGTAAAAAACTATTAAGGGTTATTTTTTATCTGCTTAAAAACAATACAGCATTTGTTCCACAAATGTAATTTTAATATCCCATATTTTTTTAGAACAACTTAG
>JBGUET010000465.1:0-1743 GCA_041821225.1 Sedimentibacter sp. | reverse complement strand
ATATTTATTTTTTAAATCAATGGTTATCTGTTGCTCAATCAATCGCTCTATCTATTATTACAGTATGTAGAAGTACGCTAGCACTAAAAATCCAAGTACAATTCTGTAATATCCAAACGCTTTGAAATCATGTTTCCTTATATAATCCATTAAAAACTTAATTGCAAATATTGATACAATATAAGCTACAAAGGAACCAATTCCAAGAATAAGCCATTCAAAACTTGAAAATCCAAAACCTTCTTTTATAAGTTTTAATGCACTAGCACCAAGCATGGTTGGTATTGCCATAAAAAACGAAAATTCTGTAGCAACAAACTTAGATGTTCCAAGTAGCATTGCACCAATTATTGTTGAACCTGAACGTGATGTTCCAGGAATAAGAGCAAGACATTGAAATATACCTATTGCAAATGCCAAAGTATAAGGCATTTCAGAGAAACTCTTGACTTTTGACCTTTTTCTGTTACCTTCAATTAAAATCATTATAATTCCATATACTATAAGTGCAAGAGCTACGGTTACAGGGTTAAAAAACAATTTGTCAATTTGATCTTCAAAGAGTATACCAATAACTCCTGACGGTATAACTGCCACAATTACTTTGAACCATAAAGACATGGTGTCTTTTTTTTCTGCTAATGATTTTTTTGGAGAAAATGGATTCAATTTGTGAAAATACAGTGTAACAACAGCTAAAATTGAACCAAATTGTATTACAACTAAAAATGTATTAACAAAAACCCGAGAAAAATTTAGTTTAATAAACTCATCTACCAGTATCATGTGACCTGTGCTGCTTATTGGCAGCCATTCTGTAATTCCTTGAACAATTCCAAGCAATACAGCCTTTAAAATTTCAATCAAAATAATTACCTCCAAAACAAATAATATTCAGTATACCAATAATATATAGTTTATTCAAGCGTTTTAAAATTATAATAAAAAAGAGATCCTCAGATTTGTCTAAGGATCCCATTTTTTAATAATTAATCGTTAATTAATGAGTATACATCATTTGCATATTGTACTGGGTCTTCTATTTGAAGCCCTTCTATAAGCAATGCTTGATTATATAATACACTGGAAAGTTTTTTTAATTTATCCTTGTCCAATGCATAGGCACTCTTGATTTTCTCAAACATTTCATGATTAGTATTTATTTCTAGTATTTTTTCTGCATGAATATCTCCTGTGCTGTCAGGCATTGATTGCAATACTTTTTCCATTTCTATGGATAATTCGCCTTGTGTTGCTAAGCATACTGGGTGAGTTTTCAACCTTTTAGAGGCTCTAACTTCCTTGACTTTTCCGTCTAAAGATTCTTTCATGAAACTGAATATTTCATTGTTGCCTTCTGTATCTGCATCATTTTTGTTTTCTTCTGACTTAATGTCTAAATCATCACTTGATATATTCTTAAAATCTTTTTCGTTGTATTTCACAAGAACTTTAATGGCAAATTCATCTATTTCATCAGTGAGATAAAGAATCTCATAACCTTTATCGGAAACAAATTCTGTTTGTGGTAATCTTGAAATTTTGCTAACATTTTCTCCTGTAGCATAATAAATATACTTTTGGTCTTCCTTCATTCGAGATAAATATTCATCAAGTGTCACAAGCTTTTTCTCAGTGGATGAATAAAACATCAATAAATCTTGCAAAATTTCTTTGTTTGCACCCCATTCACTGTATATCCCAAATTTTAAAGTTCTGCCAAAGTTATTGAAGAATGTTTCA
>JBGUET010000464.1:0-1753 GCA_041821225.1 Sedimentibacter sp. | reverse complement strand
CTGTTCCAGAACTCAAAACAAGTATGGGGATATTGTTTAATGAAATAAAACAAAGTGGTTTGCAAAAAAAATATGAGGGTAAATTTTTATCAAAAAATGGTGTTCCTTATGATGTGTTGTGGGTTACCAGCATGATAAATTCCGGGAAGGGTACAACCAAGACTATTGTTTCCATTGGTATTGATATTAATGAAAGAAAAAAATATGAAGAAAATATTAAATACATGGCTTATTATGATTCTCTTACCAAACTACCTAATAGAGCTATGTTTGTAAACGAAATAAGCGAGTTTATCTCCAATGGCAATAAAAAATTTGCTATTGCTTATTTAGACATTGACAATTTCAAATATATTAATGATACATTAGGACATCATGTTGGTGACGAACTTTTAAAGTATATGGGAGATAGATTTCTTTCAATAATAAAGCAGCCTGACATTGTTGCACGTCTTGGTGGAGATGAGTTTGCTTTGTTAATAAGTGAATTTGAAACAGAGGAAAAACTTTTGATTAAAATAGATGAAATTGTTAAAAGTATAGGAAGTACTTGGAATTTAAATAGCCATGAATTTTTTATATCTATGAGCATAGGTATAGCAATATACCCTGATAGCGGAAACGATGTGAATACACTTTTGAAAAATTCTGACATTGCAATGTATGTTGCTAAAAAAAATGGTAAAAACAAGGCTTTGATATATGAAGAAGATATTCATGAAGATACTATTTGGAACATACACATGGCTAATAAAATACAAAGGGCTTTAGAAAATAATGAGTTTTCGCTTTACTATCAACCTCAAATTGAACTGCTTACAGGTGAAATAGTTGGTATGGAAGCATTGATAAGATGGAATCATCCAACAGCAGGTTTTATTTCTCCAGCAGATTTTATTCCAGTAGCTGAACAAACTGGACAAATATATGTTTTAGAACAACGAATTTTTAAAAATTGCTTGATTCAAAAGAAAAAATGGGAAGATGAAGGGTTCAAGGATATTGAATTGTCCATAAATTTATCAAGCAAGACTTTAATAAGCGTTTATAATTTTAAACAAATTGAATTGATTATATCTGAATTTGATGTAAATTATTCAAAAATTGTAATAGAAATAACAGAAACAGCATTAATATCTAACATTGATTTGGCAATAAACCATTTAAATATTTTGAAAATAAAAGGGTTAAAAATAGCTTTAGATGATTTTGGTACAGGTTATTCATCAATTACTTATATAAAGAATCTTCCAATCGATATTATTAAACTGGATAAAAGCTATATTGGGTTAGTTCTTAATGGGGGAATTGATAGCGCTATAGTTAAGTGCATTGTATCCTTGGCGGAGGATTCATTATTTTCAGTTGTTGCTGAGGGAATAGAAAGCAGTGAACAATTAGAATATTTGAAAAAGATAAATTGTCGTATAGGACAAGGATTTTATATAGGAAGGCCAGCACCAATAGAAAAAATCAATGAATTGCTTAAAAATAATTGAACAATTTAAATGCAGCAGATAACAAATATCACAACAAATAAAATAAACAAGTACGTCAGGGCTAATTTTGCAATATGCCGTAACGTGCTTGTTTATTTAATAAAATGTGTTTATAATGTAAAATATGAATAAATGCAGTGGATATAAAACATAAAATAACATTTGTAGAACCTTGTTTTTTGGACCAAGTTCCCCATTGTAAAAACAAATAATTGGCAATGCTAAAAGAGAAAATTGCTGTAACACAGATGTAG
>JBGUET010000463.1:0-1753 GCA_041821225.1 Sedimentibacter sp. | reverse complement strand
AGTACTGCTAAACATTATTTACCTATATAATGCTTGTTCTAGTTAAAATAAATGCTATAATAGATGTTGAATGAAATTAGAAACTTTTTATTTATCTTATTAATAAGTGCGTTATCATTCTAGAATTTTTTCATCATAAAAATTTAATAGTATATAAAAATTGTTTTTAAATTATTCATGGAAAATTTTAAATTATATAAAATAATTCTAAAATAGCAAACTAATTGAAAAATTAGGACGCAAAGCATGAAATCTAAAGTATAACAATGTTATATTACGATAGTTCAGCCACTGAAAAATTATTAGTTTTTTTGGTGGTTTTTTTGTGTGAGTTTTCGAGTTCGTTTTAAGTTGATTATTATACCTTACTTAAAAGGTTAATAAATATATATATTTATTAGGGAAATAAAAAACATTGGGGGTAACAAGATGATGAAGAAAACAATATCGCTTTTGTTAGTATTTTTTATGATATTTACAATTGCGATACCTTCCAGCGCTTATGGAACAGTAAAAGATTATACTGGGCATTGGGCAGAAGAA
Organism: Sedimentibacter sp.; assembly: GCA_041821225.1. Taxonomy (GTDB): domain Bacteria; phylum Bacillota; class Clostridia; order Tissierellales; family Sedimentibacteraceae; genus Sedimentibacter. Next base: position 1,210 of record JBGUET010000463.1, on the reverse strand, counting down.
ACAATTCAGTCGTGGCTTGATAATGACGACATAGCTGGATATCCAGACGGTTCTTTTAAACCAGGTGGAAAAGTAACAAGGGCAGAATTTATTACTATGGTAAATAATTTGTTTAATTATTCAGAAATATCTGAAATAAATTTCTCAGATGTTAATGCAAACGATTGGTATTACCTAGACGTGCAAAAAGCATTCAAGGCTGGGTATATGGCTGGTGTTTCAGAAACAATGTTTGCTCCAAATGATAATTTGACTAGAGAGCAAGCAGCCGTTATTGTATCAAGAATTGGAAAGCTTGAAGGCGATGATGCAGCAGCAGATGTTTTTACAGACAAAAGCAAAATATCTAACTGGGCATTAGGCTTAGTGGGTGCAGCAGCAAAAGCCGAATTTACTACAGGATACGATGACAATTCATTTGAACCCCAAAATCCTATTACAAGGGCTGAAGCAGTTGTTCTGTTAGATAGAGTAAGAAGTAAAATAGAAGGAAATCCAGATTTAATTATACCTGATACTACTACACCATTATCTGGTGGCAATGTTATAAGTGGTGGAGGCGGATCCGGATCCGGAACAATTTCGGTTAATGTTAGTGGTATTATTATTACAGGAGCAAGTGATGCAACCACAGTTGTTAATGGTGGTACAGTACAGATGAGTGCAACTATAACGCCTATAAATGCCACAAATAAGACAGTAACTTGGTCAGTTGCAAATGGAACTGGCACTGCAACTATTGATGCAGTAACAGGATTGTTTACAGCAACGGGGGTTGGTACTGTAACAGTAAAAGCAATAAATACGGCTTCTGGAGTTTATGGGACACAGGTATTTACTGTATTAGCAGGTGTTGATACAATTGCACCAACAGCAACAGTAGTTCATGATGTGACTAAAAACACAATCACATATACCTTTAGTGAAGCAATGCAGCTAGTAAAACAAGATACCCTAGCACTTACGGCTTTAACTAAGGATTTACTTGGCATTTATGCAATAGATCCTATTACTGGATATTATACAAATACAAAAGTAGCAGCAATTGAATCAGCAACTTTAACAGGTAATATTTTAACTGTTACTTATATTGGTTCATTAGTAAACCAGACAGATACAAGTTATATAGTAGATGCTTGGGGTTATAATATTACTGATTTGGCTGGAAATAAAATTGCAAAAGCCGCAACACAGATATTTACTGTAGCAG
>JBGUET010000462.1:0-1755 GCA_041821225.1 Sedimentibacter sp. | reverse complement strand
CCATTAGGATCTTGCTCCAATATTGCATCCAATATACTGTCAGATATCTGATCGCACATTTTGTCTGGATGACCTTCTGTAACTGATTCAGATGTAAATAACCATTTTTTCATTTAATTTGTCCTTTCTTTTTTCAAAATATAATCTACATTTAAAAACAAAAAAACTCTTCCACTGAAGAGGTATATGTCAGTCACTACTTATAGCCTCATCTTCCGGAAATCCGCGGGATTTGGCACCTTGAACTAAACAGGCTGCCGGGTTTCACAGGGCCCAGTCCCTCCACCACTCTTGATAAGGATTATCATGGCTACATGATATCATATAGTTTTTTCATTGTCAATTAATATGTATATGATTCTACAACTTTTTTTGGAACATAACTACTCCATATTTCGTCTATAAATAAGTACTATTATTTAATCCTGTATTACTACAATTTGCTATAAAAATTAAATAAATACATGACAAATTATTTATGTTATGTGATATAATTATGTAATAAAAATAAAAATTCAAATGATTCAAATGGAGGTAACAATTTATTATGGTGATGAAAAAAATAGCTGCATTTTCAGTTTCGCTAATGCTTATGTTTACATCTACAGCATTAGCGAGCAATATATATACGGTTTATGATTTATCTAAAGAAACTAAGCTTTCAAGCGGTATTACATATGAAAATATAGAAAAATTTACAACTCAGGGATGGATGAATCTTAATATTATACGTGCAAATTTAACAGATGAATACACAAAGGTTGCGCCTGTTACAAGTGACAAAGGTGTTTCTAACAGAACTCCACTTAGTTCTATGCTAAAATCTGCTGGAGCTGTAGCAGGAATAAATGGAGACTTTTTTTACATGGGTGAACCAACATATACATATGGTGCATTAATAAAAGATGGCAAGATTATTACCTCTCCACTTCCTTATAGCTATGGATATCCTACAATTTCACGTTTATTGGACGGTTCTGTTAATGTATCTCTTTGGAATCCTAAGATAACTTTATATGGAACAGATAGCACTGCATTTGATGTTGTGGTTTACAACAAAACATCATCATTAGACTATGGTCCTGCAGTATTAACTTCAGATTGGAATAGCATGTCAGTTGGATATAATGGAAGCAAGGATATAGTTGAGGTCGTAGTAGTAAACAACTTTGTATCAGAGGTTAGAGTAAATCAATCTTCTACAATAATACCAAAAGATGGATTTATAATTGCAACCACAAATGCAACCACAAGGCAACGACTTATTAATTCTTTTGTACCTGGAAATCCAATATCACTAGATATTCAACTTGATTTCAATCCAGATAATGTAGAGTGGTCTGTAGGAGGATTGAATTATTTAGTAAAAGATGGTCAAGTAAATGATATAAGCGACGAAGTTCTTGGAACACATCCACGTACATGTATTGGTTTTAATAAGGACAATACAGAAATGATACTTTTAACAATTGATGGTAGAAACAAAGATTATGTTGGCGTTAAACAAACTGAACTTGCTCAAATCATGGTTAGTTTAGGCGCTTATAATGCTGTCAATATGGATGGTGGCGGTTCTACCACAATGGGTGTTGATTTTTTAAGAAACTCTAATGTTACAGTAGTAAATATTCCATCAGATGGAAGAGAAAGAAAAATTGCTTGTGGAGTTGGTATTTTTAATACTGCACCGGAGAGTAACATTGTCAGTTCAATCAAAGTAACTTCTTCTGATAACAAAGTATTTAATAACACAGA
>JBGUET010000461.1:0-1756 GCA_041821225.1 Sedimentibacter sp. | reverse complement strand
GTCTAATTCCTTGTTTTTTTCCAAGACTTACATGGAATCTTACTGTGTTTCCAAGATTCTTAGGTCCACCCCTTGTTGATTTTTTTCTTTCAGGAATTATGTCATTTAAATCTTTTTCGTCAGACAAGTTGAATTTCACAAGTTTCTTAATCATTGCAGATATTAGTGTTTCAGCATCATAGCCTTTTTCTAATAGTTTTTCTGCCAAGACTCTGTTTTCTCCAATTTCACCATTTTCAATAACTTCCACAATACCTCTTATGAATTTATCCTGTTTTACTTCATTGACTTTATCAACAGTAGGAATTGATCTTTTTCGAATGGCTTTCTTTGTATATTTTTCTATGCTTTCAATTTTTTTCATTTCTCTTGCTGCTACTAGAGTGAATGCTGCACCCTCTTTACCAGCTCTACCTGTTCTACCAATACGGTGAACATAGTAATCTTCTTTAGACGGAACTTCATAGTTTATAACCACTTCAACTTCTTTAATGTCTAAGCCTCTGGCTGCAACATCTGTAGCAATTAATATATCAATAAGGCCATTGTTGAACTTTGTCAATGTGTCAATTCTTTGTGATTGTTTTATATCACCATGAATTTTATCACAATTATAACCTCTTTCACCTAATTTGTCGTACAATTCATCAACTGATTTTTTTGTATTGCAAAAAACCAAAGTTAATCTAGGTGTATAAGTATCAATAAGTCTAGCTAAAGCATCAAGTTTATCAGATTGTTTTACTAAAAAATAGCTTTGCTTAACTTCCTTAGCTGTTATGCCTTCTCTTAGAGTTTTAACAGATACTGGATTGTTAAGAAATTTTTTGATGATTTTTTTCATATCATCTGGTATGGTTGCTGAAAATAAAAGTGTTTGAGTAATGTGATTAACATTGCTCAATATAAGTTCAATGTCTTCCCTAAAGCCCATTTTTAACATTTCATCGGCTTCGTCTAAAACAGTAATTTTCAATTCTTCAAGTTTTATAACTTTTCTGTTTATTAAATCAATAATTCTTCCAGGAGTTCCAACAATTATTTGAGCTCCCTCTTTAAGTTTATTAATTTGCAATCTTATATCTGCTCCGCCATAAACTGTTACTGTTTTAATGCCATCCATATATTTGCCGATTTTCCTAAATTCATTAGCTACCTGAACAGCTAATTCCCTTGTTGGCAACATTACTAATGCTTGTGGATATTTTATTTCTCTATTCATTTTCTCAAGTATGGGTATTCCAAAAGCAGCTGTTTTTCCTGTTCCAGTATTTGATTGTCCTATTATATCTTTTCCTTCCAGTATTATCGGTATAGCTTCCTGCTGTATTTGGGTACTATCTTCAAAGCCCATTTCTTGTAAAGCTTTTTGAATGTTGTCATTCAAAATTACATTTTCAATTTTCATTAATTTTATCATCCTCATTTTTTATTAAACTTATAGTCTATTGTTATTAACTTCTAGTTTTATTGTTATTAACTTCTTGTTTTATTGTTATTAACTTCTGATTATACTACAAAAAAGCAAAAATTACAAATATTATTTTGTATTTTTTTAAATTACATGTATTTTATTAAAATATTGACTTTTTATTTATTTTACTATAGATAGTATTTCTTGATTATATTATAATTATTAAAACGATAGGGGTGATAATTTGAAAATATTTTATATTTACAACAGTTGTTTTATTATTGAAACAAATAGTTCGTTTTTAATTTTTGATTATTTTAAAAACAAAGAGAATCTAAATTC
>JBGUET010000460.1:0-1763 GCA_041821225.1 Sedimentibacter sp. | reverse complement strand
AATATGGATTGATGGTTTTGAAAGTTTTACAGGACAGAGACAAAATCTTATTAAAGAGCTAATTAAATGTTCGGTAGGAGTAACTTTATCATTAAATATAGATGCTCTATCATTAAAAGAACTTAAAAATTCTCAGGATTGGGAAGCTTTTAAAATAGTGCATGATACATATAATTTTTTAACACAAGGCTTTGAAGAAAATGTAAATATTGTTTCAATGAAATATAATAAATGCAGTGATGAAATACGAGCAATAGAAAAAAATATGTTTTCTATCAATGAGGAAGTATTTAATAAGAATACAGATGACGTTCAAATTTATTCATCACTTAATTCCTACACAGAAACGGAAAAAACAGCTTCTAAAATTATTTCTCTTGCTAGAGATTCGGGATATAGATGGAAGGATATTGCTGTTGCTTTAGGGGATATGGATTCTTACGGTATAAATATAAAAAAAGTTTTTACTCAATATGAAATACCCTTTTTCTTAGATAAAAAGAGAGATATTGTTAGGAATCCTCTTACAAAGTTTGTTTTGTCATTGCTTGATATGTATGTTTTTAATTTCAAACATGACAGTGTATTTGAATTCCTTAAAACAGGATTTTCATCCCTTAATTATGACGAAGTGAGCAAGCTTGAAAATTTTGCTCTTCAATATGGCATTGAAGGAGAAAAATGGTTTAGACCATTTAAGTTTAATGGAAAAAATATAGATTATTTCAATAAATTAAGAGAAAAATTTGCAAAGGATTTAAATGTTCCGAGAAAAGAATTCAAACAATTGAACAATGCAAATGATATAACAGTATTCTTATTTGATTTTTTAAATACATTTAAAGTTCAAGAAAAGATTGAAAAACAAGTGAGCGTCTTTAAAAAATCTGGTATGTACGAAATGTCTAGTGAAAATGCACAGGTATGGAATTATGTAATTGACATATTAGAACAAATTATTTTAACAGGAAAAGATATTTTATTAACTCCTTACGAATACAAAAAAATGATTGAAGCAGGCTTCAGAGAAGTTAAAATAAGCATTATACCGCCAACTTTAGACAAGGTTACAGTGGGAGAAATCGATAAAATTTCTTTGAAATCATTTAAAGCTGTATTTATAATGGGAGCGAACGAAGGAAAGCTGGATTCGAAAAAAAACGAAAAAGGACTTCTCCTTCATGAAGAGAGAGATTTCCTTTCTCAGGTAGGAATCAAAATACTAAAGAATTCAGAATACTATTTATATAAAGAAAAGCATTTGCTTTACAAAGTTTTTACGAGTTTTACAGAGAAGTTATTTGTAAGCTATGCCTTAGGAACCTCAGATGGAAAAACACTTCAGAAGTCTATGTATGTAGAAAGGCTTAAGCAGTTATTCCCATTGATTAAAGAAGAATCAGATTTAAACGTTGTGTCTTATATAAGTAAAGTATCTAATAGCAAGGGTACAATAGACGCGCTTATTTCCGCTATGAGAGACTATACTGAAGGAAAAAATATTGATTCTGTTTGGAAAGACGTATATTCGTGGTATGAAAAAAATGATAGAGCTGTTTTGAAAATTATTAATCAAGGTTTATCATATGATAATAAAGCGGAAAATATAACAAAGGAAAATTTAGAGCAAATTTATCAATTCCCTGTAACCATGTCAGTTTCAAGACTAGAGAATTTTGCTACATGTCCTTTTAAATTTTTCATGGAAAACATAATTGAACCTCAGCCAAGGTTAGTTCAAAAAATTGAATTTTATGACCTGG
>JBGUET010000459.1:0-1770 GCA_041821225.1 Sedimentibacter sp. | reverse complement strand
ACATATTTTAGAAATAAAATGCTTTTCATCGCTTTTAAGTGCTTTCACAACTGGCGCCATTTTTACAGCTTCTGGCCTTGTACCGAAAACAACTAATACTTTGATTTTATTCATCGTAACCTCCGCAAATGCACTATAAATTAAATGGAAAATTAAAATATTAGCTAAGTTCAATTATAATTTTCCTAGTTCATTATTCACTCTAAATATTTTTTATTGTTCTTTTCTTTTAAACAATCCTGCTTTTCTAGCAAAATAAAACACTGCAATAACCACAATTGTTGCAACTATAAATCCGGTAAAAGGGTCTGCATCCGATATAACTACTGCAACTATTCCTAACATCATGCTGATAAAATACATTACTAACACTGTCTGCCTTTGATTGAGACCTATCCTCATAAGTTTGTGATGCAAATGGTCTTTATCTGCTTCCATAATAGGTTTTTTGTTAATATATCTCCTAATAATTGCAAAAGCAGTGTCGAAAATAGGTAGGCCCAATGCAAATACTGGCACTGCCAACGCCACTGCCGCCACGCTTTTTACCATTCCTGACACAGCGGTAACAGCCAGCATATATCCTAAAAGTAGGGAACCCGTGTCTCCCATAAAAATTTTAGCTGGGTTAAAATTAAATGGCAAAAATCCTAATGAAGCTCCAGCTATTATTGCGCATTGCATCATTATAAAATCATGTCCCATTGTTGCTGCCGTAAACAGCAATGTTGTTGCAGCAATACTAGCAACTCCTGAAGCAAGTCCATCCAAACCATCTATTAAATTAATTGTATTTGTTATGCCTACTATCCAAAACAATGTTATAGGAACGGATAGCCAAGCAAGCAAATAACTCATTCCAGTAGATGAAAGAGGATTTGTAATGAAATTTATTTGTACTCCTCCTATAATAGCAACCACTGCCGCTATTATTTGCATTAGCAATTTAAGTTTAGCAGGCATTCCATACATATCATCTAAAATTCCTGTTAGAACTATAATAGTAGCTCCGGCCATTATAAATAAGTTTGTTCTTGTGTGAGGCATGTATACGAACATGCAGGCCATTATAGAAACATATATTGCCAATCCCCCAAAATAAGGCATTGGTTTATTGTGGATTTTCCTTGGATCTTTAGGTACGTCAAAAGCCCCTACCTTAATGGCAAGCTTCCTTGCAGGAGGAGTCATTACAAATGATATAATTACAGCTGAAATAAAAGCTATAAAATAACTAGACATCTTCTATTCCTCTTCTTCGTTATTTTTTTCGATTTCCATTAGCTTTCTTACTCTGTTCTCATGTCTTCCGCCTTCAAAAGAAGTTGCGAGCCATACATCAACTATATCAAGACCAACTCCTTGACCTATCACTCGGTTTCCCAAGGCTAACATATTTGCATCGTTGTGCATTCTAGACATTCTTGCCATATATTCATTAGTGCACAAAGCGCATCTTATTCCATCAACTTTGTTAGCAGCTATGGATATGCCTATACCTGTTCCACAAACTACAATACCTTTATCTGCTTCATTTCTAGAAACAATTTCTCCAGCACGCCTACCATAGTCAGGATAATCAACAGAAGTACTGTCATTTACACCTATATCATTTACCTCATATCCCTTTTTTATTAAATGTTCTTTTACTGCTTCCTTTAATTCTAATCCTCCGTGATCACACGCAATTACTATTTTCATTTTTCCTCCATTTACATCAATTGATTAAGTTATTTATTAAGTAGTCAAATTAGGTACTGAATAAAATTA
>JBGUET010000458.1:0-1771 GCA_041821225.1 Sedimentibacter sp. | reverse complement strand
CATCTTACATGAGGGAAATATGAAAACATTAATAGAATTGTTTGATATAAAAAAAGGAAATATTATTTCTGTTGTTGGAACTGGTGGAAAAACTACATTGTTGTATGAATTGGGGAAAAAACTGAAAAATCAATATAATGTACTGTTGACCACAAGTACTAAAATAATAAAGCCATCAAATGAAAACTATGATTATATATATACTTCCATGGAAGATTATATAAATGATAGTACAAATAGAAAAAAAGGATTGACTGTTCTTTCTAAGGGTATTAATAGCGTGAATCAAAAGATGCTTGGAATAGATGATGAGTTTTTAGAAAAGATCATAAATGACTATGATATTGTTTTGATAGAAGCTGATGGTTCAAGAAATTTGCCTTTAAAGGGATGGAAAAAACATGAGCCACCAATTTTGTCAAAAACCAATAAAATAGTAGGAGTTTTTCCAGTAGATATGTTGGGAAAAAGAATAAATAAAGATAAAATTTATGGATTCGAAGAATTTCAAACCTTTATAAACAATGAGGATTTTGTTTGTAATGATGTGGTTGGAAGGATTTGTTCTAATGAAAATGGAATATTTAAAAATTCCAGAGGTGAGTTGTATTTTTTTATAAATCATGCAAATAATGATGAAGGTTTGAACAAGGCATTTGAGTTGGCAAAATATTTAAAAAATTTTATAGTTGGCAATCCATTTGATTTTAAAATTTGCATTGGTTCATTGAAAAAAGGAGAGTTTTATGAATATTAGTGCAATTGTAATGGCTTCAGGATTGTCTAAAAGAATGGGAAAAGACAAACTACATTTAGAAATAAACAACAAGAAAATATATGAATATGTAATGGAAACAATAGAAAAATATAATTTTTATGAAACCATAGTCGCAGCAAAAGACGATGATATAATAAAAAAAGCTGAAAGTTTAAGATTCTTGGGAGTAAAAAACCCAAAATATTTTTTAGGGCAAAGCGAATCCATAAAAGCTGCATTGGAAAATTCCAAACAAACGGATGGGTATATGTTTTTTGTTGCAGATCAGCCGTTTATTACCATATCTACAATTGAAAAACTATGTAATGAATTTAAACAAAACCCCAAAAGCATTGTTGTTCCTTTTTATAACGGAACGAGAGGAAATCCTGTTATATTTCCAAGTGAAATAAAAAATCAACTCATGGCACTTGAAAATGACAATGGGGGAAAAGCTGTTATTAATAATAATCAAGATAGAGTGTTGAAAGTTCATATAGAAACAAAAGATGAATATATTGATATTGACACCTATGATGATTATGAATTAGTTAAAAATATGAAGGTGGTGGAATGATGATTGGAGATATTGCAGTAGTTAGAGGCGGGGGAGATATAGCCACAGGCGTTGTACAAAAGCTGCATAGAACAGGATTTAGAGTACTGGTGCTTGAAATTGAAAAACCAACATCAATTAGAAGGACAGTGTGCTTTTCAGAAGCAATTTACAATGGAAAAATTACAATTGAAAACATGGAGTCTGTTTTTGCAAAGGATGAAAGGGCAGTAAAAAATGCCTGGGCACAAGATTTAATTCCAGTTGTTATAGATCCTAAGGGCTATTTTATTAATATATTTAAACCACTGATTGTTGTAGATGCAAGTATTGAAAAAAGGAATACGGGCATGACTAGAAATCTTGCACCAATTACTGTTGCAGTGGGACCTGGATTTATTGCGGGAAAAGATGCGGATGTTGTTATTGAAAGCAACCGAGGACATAATTTAGGAAAA
>JBGUET010000457.1:0-1783 GCA_041821225.1 Sedimentibacter sp. | reverse complement strand
AATTAAGATTGTATTTAAAATAATTTTAAATTTGGTACAACTTAAATGATATTAATAAGAGGTGGATATATGTTAATAAAAAATGTTAAACTTACAGATAAGAATGAATTAGTTGATATAAGAATTGAAAATGGTTTATTTAAAGAAATAAAAAAGAATTTAGAAGCATATAACAATGAGGAAATTCTAGATGGAAAAGGAAATTTGGCTCTTCCACCTTTTGTAGAACCTCATGTTCATTTAGATACAACGCTTACAGCGGGGGAACCAAGTTGGAATGAAAGTGGAACTTTGTTTGAAGGAATACAACTATGGTCTGAAAGAAAAGCTTTATTAACCAAAGAAGATGTAAAAAAAAGGGCTAAAAAGGCATTAAGCTGGCAAATAGCAAATGGTATACAATATGTTAGAACTCATATTGATACAACCGATGAATCATTGTTAGCACTTAAGGCTATGCTTGAAGTTAAAGAAGAAATGAAGGAATATGTAGATTTACAAATAGTAGCTTTCCCACAAGAGGGAATCTTATCATATACAAGGGGTTTGGAAATTTTAGAAGAGGCTTTAATGCTAGGAGCCGATGTAATTGGAGCAATACCACATTTTGAATTTACCAGAGAATATGGAGTAGAATCAATTAATAAAATATTTGAACTTGCAGAAAAATATAATGTGCTAATAGATGTTCATTGTGATGAAATTGATGATGAACAATCAAGATTTTTAGAAACTGTAGCTACAAGAGCTTTAGAAACAGGAATAAAAAACAAAGTTACTGCTAGCCATACTACAGCAATGCATTCATATAACAATGCGTATACGTATAAACTTTTTAGACTCTTAAAAATGTCTGACATAAATTTTGTGGCAAATCCTCTTGTTAATACACATCTACAAGGAAGATTTGATATATATCCAAAACGTAGAGGAGTTACTAGGGTAAAGGAATTAAATGATGCTAATATTAATGTGTGTTTTGGGCATGATGACATTTTGGATCCGTGGTATCCCCTAGGAACAGGTAACATGCTTCAAGTGTTACATTTTGGATTGCACGTATGCCAAATCATGGGATATAATGAGATGAATGAATCTATTAAATTTATAACTACTAATTCAGCAAAAACCTTAAACATACAAGATAAGTATGGTATAGAAGTAGGTAAGCCAGGTAACCTTATAATTTTACCAGCCGAAAGCGGATATGATGCTATAAGACGCCAAGTTCCTGTTTGCTATTCCATAAGAGGTGGAAGGGTAATTAGTAAGACAGAACCATCTGTTACTACAGTATATTTTGGAGAAAAAATTAATGTAGATTTCAAAAAATAAATAGTACCATGTTAAAACCCTTGAGCTGCATGTGAAAGCTCTGAAAAATGGGGGTTAGAAAAATAGAAATTTATAATTTAAAGGTTCCTTTATTGGGACCTTTTTTAATTTATAGCTTTCCATGCCCTTTACTTAAATCGATTCAACCCTAATTTTTAAAAAGTTAATTTCCCTATAGATAATGTCGGTGTAAAAAAAATTAAACTTAATAAGACACAAGAAAACATTATTAGCCTTATTAATGAAAATAAATTTATTTGAAATAAGCAGACAGTTAATATTGCAATAATTATAAATGCATGATTTTATAAAAAATAGATAGGATTAAAGTTAAATGTATGCTAGTATTTATTATAATAATTCTCGAAAAATAATTAAACTGGAGATTGTTTATATGATGAAAACTTTTTTGAAAAGCATATTAAATAAGGAAAAAAAGACAGCGGGT
>JBGUET010000456.1:0-1786 GCA_041821225.1 Sedimentibacter sp. | reverse complement strand
GCTAAATTCTTAATTGTTTTTTCTGGGGTGTCACCTAAAATGCCGTTGTCCGAAGGAATAATTATATTCTCTAATGCCATTTTAGAAGCATCGACAGCAGCATCTACAGCGATTGACAATTTGTATGAGCAACCAAGCTTAGCTCCATCACAGAACATTCCAGAAATACCAGCAACCATATTGTTTATGGAGCCTTCAATTTGTTCATTTGTTCCACCCAACATGTATGTAAGTCCTGCTGCACATCCAAGACCTGCAGCTACTCCGCAGCCACATACTGGCGAAAGGGCACCCAGGTGAGTCTTAACGAATATTGTTACCAAATGGCTGAATGTAACGGCACGTATGATTTTTTCATTATCTATGTTTGATTTGCTGCCTATTATTGCTATTGGTATTACAGCAACAAGTCCATGATTGCCAGATCCAGCACTGCTCATGACAGGAAGAAGATATCCAGACATACGTGCCTCAGAAGCTGCCGCTGTGTATGCCTTTGCCATAGAGAACATGTCGTTTGCATTATCTAAAAAATATTTTCCGAAACCGATACCTGTATTTTCTGTTAATCCAACATTTGCAATTTTTAGATTCATATCTATTCCATCTTGAATAAATGCTATTTCTTCAAGAGGGACGCTATTAGAAAAACTGATTAAATCTTTAATTGAGTATTTCATTATTTCGTATTTTATTTCTTTTGAATCTGAGTTACTGTTACCTGATTCACCTAGTGCTACCTGAGAAGCATCCAAAAATACCTTGTCATTTTTGCTTTCAAAAACAATGTTTGTATGTGCGTTTTGGATAATAACGGTAGATTTGTCATCTTCTCCAATTGCATCAACTTTTATGTAAAGCCCTTGAATTTCACTATTTAAATTTAAGCTAATAATATTAGAATTTGCAATTTGCAATGCTTTAACAATGCTTTTGTCATCAACATCCTTTAGTACTTCTAGTACATATTCGGATTTGCCAATAACTATGGCAAGGGCTGCAGCAAATATGATGCCACGCTCGTTTGTACCTGGAATTCCAACACTCATCCCGTTTTTTAAAATGTTTTTATCCACTTCAATATTGAGCTTTTTAACCTCAGAACCTAACAGTTCTTTTGCTCGTGCCACAGCATAGGCCACAGCACCTGGTTCAGTGCAACCTAAAGCTGGTGCAACTTGATTTCTTAATATTTCGACCATAAGTTTATTATTCATACATTTCCACCTCACTACTTATAATGTAGCAATATTCATGCCAAAACCCCTAGCTAGATAAAAGTTGCTAAGTAAACATTTCAGCTAATTATAAATTTTAATATTTCTTAAAAATGATAGATATTGATAATGAATAATGGTATAATCTCTTTGACTGCTAGTTATTTAGCATTTATCAAATTTGAATGCAAATTATCAAAAATGATAAATCCCATTCGAATTTAATACAATTCCCCTTAAATAAACCTTTTTTATTTAATTAGTAATATATTAATTTAGATTAAATAGAATATTTTAAAAAGTGAAATAAAAAATTAGCTTTAGAATAAATATGGAATTTCAAATATAATATTAAAGTTTTAGAGGTGGGATTATGAATTATGAAAAGGCAATTGATTTTATTCGTGCTGTACACAACAACGGCACAAAGCTAGGATTTGAGAGAACTTCAAGGTTGACCGAACTTCTTGGAAATCCTCAAAAAAATTATAAAGTGATTCATGTGGCTGGAACTAATGGAAAAGGTTCAATATGCAACATGATACACGATATAGTTGTTTGCTCTGGAT
>JBGUET010000455.1:0-1796 GCA_041821225.1 Sedimentibacter sp. | reverse complement strand
GCTCTCTCTTTACGGCAGCAGGACTGTTTAGGATTTTAACCTAATTCCCTATTATCACACTCAGTTTCCTTTCGTGCGCACCAACACCCAAGATGTTAATTTAATATAAGTATAGTACACCTTTTCAACACTGTCAATGCATTTTTAAAAAATGCATTGTAGACAGTCCTTGTTGCATTAAAATGAGTTTATGAGTATAAATTACAAGTTTAAATAAATTTACTTTTTAGAGTTGAAATTATAATGTTGTGATTGACATAGAATAAAATGCAAGTTATAATATCAATATACAGACTACAGTCTGCATATTGATATATGAATACGATAAGGAGATACTTTTGTATAAAAAAGAGAGTACTTTATGGAATGAAAACAAAAAAATGCTTAATGAATGCGCACACAATATATAAGGAAAAGGGATATAATAACAACAACGGTTGATGACATTATAAAAGAAATATAGGCAATTTTATATATAAAAATAGTTGGTAACTATCAGTGATTGAATTTTATTGAGGGTATACAACTTTTGAAAAGCAAATAATTGTAGCTTATATTTTAAATATTAAAAAGGAGAAAACATGATGAAGATATATAAGAAAATAATTAGTATTACTCTTGTTTTTGTTTTGATTTTTACCGGATTACCTAATCAATTAATAAATTTTAATGAGATCTCAAATGCCTATGCCGATGAAATTACATCAGCTATTGACATCAGCTATGACAATTTTGCCAATACGGAGAATCTACAATTGAACGGTGACTCCTTGATTGTAAACAATGCAATCCAGTTTGAAAGTAAAGGGGCTGCTGGAGAAAGCGCCTTTACAAAAGAAAAGGTTACCTTAGGCGTGAATTCTTCCTTTAGCACAGCGTTTTCATTCAGAAATATATCTCCATCTTATCCTAGTGTTGGTAAAGAAGGCGGCTTCACCTTCACTCTGCAGGCTGTTGAAGATACAGTAACTACAAGTAACTTTCAAGATGAAAATATTAGTCCAAGCCTTAGTATTGCTTTTGATATAAATTATGTTACGTCTAAACTTACATCTAGCTTAACCGAACCTTTGTTATTGGCCTCGTTAGCAGGATTCAGGGTTGCCCAGGAGCCACCTATTCGTTGTGAGATATCTGCTACATCATATATAAATGGAGATTATGGTGGTTGGATATCTCGACAGAATATAGATTGTTATAATGTTGATGAGGAAACGCCTGAATATTATAATATATGGATAGGGTACGACGGTGTAGCGAAGGTTCTTCAATTGTTGTCCCTCGATTCAAATGGCAATTATACATACTCAAGTTATGAATTGGACATTACTGAAATACTAACGAATGAGATTTTTGTAGGTTTTATGGGTTCTATGGGAGACGCCGAAAACAAAAGTGAAATCAGTAATTGGTATTTCAAAAATGATTTGAGTCTTGTTGATGAGAAATTAGTGGATGCTGATGCAACTTTGCTGACTGACGATGTACTGTTGTTCGAAAATAGTTCTTTAGATAATGTTACTAAGAATTTAAATCTTCCCACTTTTGGTCAATACGGAAGCACCATAAGTTGGGAATCTAGCAACACTGATGTGTTAGCTACGAATGGAGAGGTGAACACACCTACAACAGAACAAGGGCATAAACCAGTGACACTAACTGCAACCATAAGCAATGGGTCTGCGGAGCCTATAATAAAGACCTTTGCCGTAACGATTAAGGTGAAGGATGAGGATTTAGCAGCTGCAGACAGTGATTGGTTAACTGATACATTAGTGCTACGAGAAAATAATGAT
>JBGUET010000454.1:0-1807 GCA_041821225.1 Sedimentibacter sp. | reverse complement strand
CTTCCTTTCCAAATGTTCCTATTCCATATTTTGAAGGAAGTGAACTTATTGCCAACAATATTCCTGAACTTCTGTCAATCATATTATTCTCCATAAATGAATTTTTAAATCAAAACAAACATTCACTCAAGTTGTACTAAGCAACTATATCATCTTCTTTTAATTCTTTCCAAACAGTCAACAGCATAGTTGTGTAACAAGCTATACCTCCAACAATTTCAGATATAGGCTCAGCTAAAAATACCCCGTAAATCCCTAAATTTCTAAAATTCGGAAGCAACAATACAAGTGGAATTACAAGCACTACCTTTCTAAACAAGGAGAAAAATACCGCATGCTTTGATTTCCCCAAGGCAACAAAAGTTGATTGACCAGCAGATTGCAAAGCCATTAAGAAAAATGCAGCGTAGTATATTTTCATTACAGGTACTCCTGCCTGCAAAACTTCAGAATCACTACTAAAAATGCGTATGAAAAATTCTGGAAAAAATAAAATGAAAGCCCACATGGCTGTGTTATATAAAACAGCTGAAATGGTCGTGAATTTAATACAGCTTTTTACTCTCTTGTATTCATGGGCTCCGTAATTATACCCCATTACAGGCTGAGCCCCGCTAGCAAGTCCAGAAACTGGCATTGAAAAGATCTCACGCACTGAATTTATAACAGTCATAATTCCAACATAAAGATCTCCCCCAAATTGCAGAAGAGTGATATTACAAACAATTTGTATTAATGAGTTCGTAAACTGCATTACAAAACCAGACATGCCAAGGGAAATTATACGCTTAACTCTCTCTGCTTTTAACTTGAAGCTTTTCTTTTTTAATTTTAAAATTGCCGTATCACTAGTCAAAAACTTCATAACCCACATCGCAGATAAAAACTGTGATATTATTGTTGCTAATGCCGCCCCTTTGACCCCCATGTTTAATGCAAAAATTAATATGGGGTCAAGAATTATATTTGTAACTGCTCCAAATATTACAGTCATCATACCCACCCGTCCAAATCCCTGTGAGTTAATAAAATTATTCATCCCCAAACTAATCATTACAAAAACATTTCCCACCAGGTAAATTGTCATGTATTGTTCTGCATATGGAAATGTCATATCACTTGCACCAAACATGTACAGCATAGGTTTTATTATTACTAAACCAATTACGGTTAAACAAATTCCGCTAAATACAAGCATAAAAAATGAATTACCCATAATATTTTCAGCTTCTTCTATATTATTGCGACCACGTTCTATGGAGCACAAAGGTGCTCCTCCCATTCCAAACAATTTTGCAAATGCCATTACTATGGAAATAATAGGAAGACAAATACCTACGCCCGTCAATGCCAAAAATGAATCACCCGGCATTCTTGCAATATAAATACGGTCCACTATGTTGTAAAGAACATTAACTAATTGAGCGAATATCATGGGTACAGCCATGTTCATAATGTGCTTTACCACGCTGCCTTTTGAAAAGTCATTAATAATTTCCACAAATGTACCTCATTTCTACTTCTATTATACATAAAAAATACCCCTAAGGGCATTTTTATTTTTTAATTACAAATATTTTTTTAATATTTCCACCTTGTCTGTTTTTTCCCAAGGAAGATCCAAATCTTCCCTTCCGAAGTGGCCATAAGCTGCAATTTGTTGGTAAATTGGTCTTCTTAAATTAAATTTTTCAATAATTGCTGCAGGTCTTAAGTCAAAGTTTTCTGAAATTGCCTGTAGAATTTTTTCATCGTCAATTTTATTTGTTCCAAATGTTTCAACCATTATTGATACAGGTCTAGCAAC
>JBGUET010000453.1:0-1861 GCA_041821225.1 Sedimentibacter sp. | reverse complement strand
GAGGTAGCAGTAATTCTGCCGCTGTTCTAAGAGGTTTAAACAGCCTTTGGAAGTTAAATATAACTGAAAAAGATATGCTTGAAATAGGGCTGATCATAGGAGCTGATGTACCTTTCTGCCTATTGGGTGGAACATATTTAGCCGAAGGAATAGGAGAAAATCTTACAAAACTAAATGAATTTTTATGGGACAATATTTTAATTATTAAACCTACTTTTTCCATGTCCACTGCTTTTGTTTACAAAAATCTTCAGCCTGAATACTATAATCTATATTCAAACAATAAAGTGTTGAAATACATTGATTCCAATGAATTTGAAAAAGCTGCACTATCCACTAGCAATACATTAGAAAAAGTAGTGGAAAAATTTCATCCTGAAATAAATGATATAAAAGATTTTATGATTAAAAGTGGTGCAGTAAGTTCTAACATGACAGGAAGCGGTTCTGCTGTATTTGGATTGTATAAAAACAAAAAAGATTTAGACAATGCCTATAATAATGCCATAAATATCTATCCCCAATCCTTTAAAACGAGAACTAGCGCTTTTGGATTTAAAATATGTTTATAAGTAACTGCATATGAGATGTTACTTATCATTACAGCTTCTATCATTTTGAATTATTAATACTATCTCACCAAAAATGGAACGACAATTGTCGTTCCATTTATTAATCATTCAAATATTTTTACAAATTTATATTCTTGTATTTTTTTATTTGTTCAATTAAAAGAGGTAATATTTCTTTAACATCTCCAACTATACAGTAGTTTGCCACTTTAAATATTGGAGCATCTTTATCTGTATTTATTGCAACAATAGTATCAATATCTGCAAGCCCTGCTAAATGTTGAATAGCTCCTGAAATGCCACAAGCAATATATATTTTAGGAGCAACCGTCTTTCCAGTTTGTCCAACCTGTTGACTATAAGGCATCCATCCCAAATCAACTACTGGTCTAGATGACCCTAACGCCCCTCCAAGACAATCAGCTAAATCTTGCGCTAACTGAATGTTCTTTGCATTTCCAATTCCCCTGCCCACACTTACAATTATATCAGCATCAGATAAATTCAAACATTCATCATTGTCAATACTCTTGATTTTTTTTACAAAAGATTCAATTTGTGATGGAACTCTCAGAAAAATAATTTTTCCTGTATGGCTGTAATCAGGTTCAATCGGCTTGAATACTTTAGGACGAACGGTTGCCATTTGAGGACGGTTGTTAGGGCATACAATTGTTGCCATTAAATTCCCTCCAAAAGCAGGTCTCGTTTGAAGTAGAAGCCTTTCTTCCTTATTTATTTCTAAGACTGTGCAATCTGCCGTTAATCCTGTTCTTAAAGTTGATGAAATGTGTGGCGCCAATGAACGACCGTTAGAAGTAGCACCAATGAGCACAATTTCAGGTTTATATTCATTTATTAAACCAACCATTACCTCACCGTATACGTGATCGTTAAAATCATTAAGCCAACTTGCATCCATAATTAATACCTCATCTGCTCCGAAAGCAATCAATTCATTTGCAAGATGTTTTATATTGTTTCCTAATAAAACTGCAGTGACAGGCACTTCCAAACACTCTGCTAGTTCCTTGGCTTTTCCTACTAATTCTAATGTAACTGATTTCAACTTTCCCAATCTGGTTTCAGCGAATACCCATATTCCTTTGAAAGAACTTAAATCATTTTTTTTGATTTCATCTTTTACAAAATTTATGGCCCCAAACTTACAACTTTCAACACAAGAACCGCATAATGTACACTTTTCATTTATCGATGCCTTTTTCTCTTTTATTTCTAT
Source organism: Sedimentibacter sp. (assembly GCA_041821225.1). Lineage (GTDB taxonomy): Bacteria > Bacillota > Clostridia > Tissierellales > Sedimentibacteraceae > Sedimentibacter. The sequence goes on along the minus strand of JBGUET010000453.1, from coordinate 49 downwards.
TGCTCCAAAGGGGCATGAATTAACGCATTTTTTGCACCCGACGCACTTA
>JBGUET010000452.1:0-1868 GCA_041821225.1 Sedimentibacter sp. | reverse complement strand
TTTTTGACCCTTCATTGCCAGCTAACGCAGTTTATGTTTTTCGTAGCATGGTTACAGCGTTAGATTCTTATGCACTCTTAGCCATTCCTTTGTTTATATTATCTGGTAATATAATGGCAAAAGGTGGAATATCAAGAAAATTATTTGACTTTTTCTCATATTTTATTGGAAATAAAACAGCTGGCTTACCTATAGCAGCGATAATAACATGCCTTTTTTATGGAGCAATATCAGGTTCGGGTCCTGCTACTGTTGCAGCTGTTGGGTCTATGACTATTCCATTGTTAGTGGAATTGGGTTATGATAAGAAATTTGTTGTTGCTATGATAGCAGTTGCAGGAGGATTAGGGGTTATTATTCCACCTAGTATTCCATTTATTGTTTATGGTCAATCTTCTGGAGCATCTGTTGGAGATTTATTTATAGCAGGTGTTTTACCTGGTGTTTTAATAGCAATGTGTATGATTATATATGCTTATGCCTATTGTAAACTGAAAGGTGAAGATAAAGAAAAACTTTTAGCAAATACAAAAGCATTAAGATCAAGAGGTTTTATGACAATGTTTAAAGATAGCTTCTGGGCACTTTTAACTCCTGTTATTATATTAGGTGGAATTTATAGTGGTATTGTAACACCAACAGAGGCGGCAAATATTTCGGTTATTTATGCATTGGTAGTTAGCATATTAATTTATAAGAGCCTTAAAATTAAGGATTTGTCTACTGTTATGAAAGAAACAGTCAATACGGCAGCTCCAATTCTATTAGTTGTTTCAATTGCTACAGTATTTGGTAAAGTTCTTACATTTATGCAAGCGCCTCGGCTAATATCTGGTGTTATTACAGGTGCATTTTCATCAAAAATTTCTATTTTATTAGTAATAAACTTAATCTTGTTGTTTGTAGGTATGGTTATGGATACAACCCCTGCGATACTTATATTAACACCAATATTTATGCCAATTATACAATCGATAGGTGTTAATCCATTGCATTTTGGTATAATCATGGTTGTTAACCTTGCAATTGGCTTTGTAACACCACCAATTGGTATTAACCTTTTCGTAGCAAGTTCATTAACGGGTATATCTGTTATGGATATTGCGAAACGTGCAGTTCCGTTTATTATAGCATTTTTAATTGCGTTGATGTTAATAACATTTATACCACAAATAAGTTTGTTGTTAGTTGGAAAGTAATTTACTAATTTTGTGGTATACAATTACTAATACATAAAGAAATAAAATATAAATAATGTTTACTTATACTATTACCACCTATTTTATGAGGTGTTAATATAAAAAAATTAAAGGGAGATTTATTATGAAAATGAAAAAAATTTTAGTTTTAACGTTAGCATTGGCTATGCTTGTAAGTCTTGCAGGTTGTGGATCCAAAACTAAAAACACTGACACAGGTAATGTGGAAGCCGCAAAAACTGAAGCAGAAGCTAAAACAGAAGCTACAGATGTTAAGACAATAACTTTTGCACATGTTAGTGCTGAAACAACTTCAACTCATCAAGCGGCTTTAAAATTTAAAGAGTTAGTTGAGGCAAATAGCAATGGTCAATTAAAAGTAAATGTTTATCCAACGGGTCAACTAGGTGGTGACCGTGAGCTAATAGAAAATACCCAAAACGGCTCAATAACAGCTATGGTTTCTTCACCTGCTCCACAAGTTAACTTTGTTCAGTCTGCGACTATATTCGATGCACCGTTTGTATTTGAAGATTTAGATCATGGACGAGCAGTTTTAGATGATCCAGAATTTATGGCTGCAATTGGAAGTGAATATGATGCTGCTGGTTTTCATTATATGGGAGCGTCTGGACAGGGATTCAGAACTTTGACTGCAAACAAAAGAAT
>JBGUET010000451.1:0-1881 GCA_041821225.1 Sedimentibacter sp. | reverse complement strand
AGCATAAAATAACTGCTTATGTTTTCATATTAATTTTTATGGTTGTCACGGAAATACCCTTTACTAGCATAACAAACATAACCTCATTGCAATCATTTGTTATTTTTGTTTCAGAAGTTTTAGGTCCAAGCATTGGGAAAAATTTGCTTATCAACTATTTTTCAAGCGTTGGATCATTAATGAGTTCCGTGATTTATTTGTGTATTGTTGATTTGTTTTTATTTGTATCACCTGTACTTGCAAGCCTGCAGTGGCTGACTAAGGGAATAGTTGGCATAGCAACGCCATTATTTTCATATATGTTTATTTCAAATGAGTATTTTAAGCTGACAAAAGAATATAAGCCTTACAGAGAAAAAGCAGATAGTGTTTTTTCGTGGATGTTGACCTGCGTTGTTTCAATAGGCATGATTTGGTTTGCAGTGGGGGTTTTCCCAATATTCCCTTCAGTGATAGTTACAGGAAGCATGGAGCCCGTGATCATGCCTGGGGATATTGCCTTAATCGAAAAGATTACCACCAACGATGAATTGGAAAAGGTGAAAATAGGAGATGTTATACAATTTAAAAGGGATGAAATTTTAATAGTGCACCGCATAGTCGACATAGTTGAAGCTGAAGGAATGATTTGCTACAAAACTAAGGGCGATAATAATTCATCTGAAGATGGTCAATTGGTTACAGCTGAAGACATCAAAGGAAAGTTGTATAAAGTTGTCCCTAAATTAGGGCTGCCCACTCTGATTTATAGGAATAATGACAATATTAATTTGTTAAACATAGAATTTTAAGATAGACTAAAGTCTACCATTTTTGTAGACTTTAGTCTATCGCCAAAGTAGTCTTTGTGTCGATATAATCTTTTTTAAACAGAATATACTATATACAGATGAAGACATTAATGTCTCACAAATCTATATTCTATAAGGAGAATAATATAATGAAAAAAACAAAATTTATTGCTCTAGCACTTGTTGTAGCATTTGCATTGTCAGGTATTGCATATGCTGCATGGACAGACACAACATTGTTTAATGTAACGGCTAAAACTGGTGATTTTCAAATTGTAATTAGAGACCTAGAAACTAAAAATTCTAGCGAGCCTAAAGGCGTTAGAGCAGGGGTACCAGGGTTATTCTACTATGGTAGCAATGCAATGGTTAATGGAACAAACGATTATGATGGAACAACGGCTGATCCAAACCTTGAAAGAGTATTTGGCGAAGACACAGAGAACTCTTTTGTTACAACTGCTTTTAGCGGTGGAACTGAAGTTAATGCTATTGATGACAATACACTTACTGTATGTGCACAAAACCTATTCCCAGGAGTATATGCAGCATTTGGATGCGAAATAATGAACAACGGAACTGTTCCAGCAGCTTTAAAATCAGTTACATTAGATTTTGGTGACATGACTGCTGAAGATAAAGCCGAAGCAAAACATCTTTGGGTAGAACTTCAATTAATGCTAGCTGATAGAGATGGCAAGCCTGTAGATCAATTCGTAAATCCTAATCCTATTGCATGTTATTTAAAAGATTTACCTGATGCAATAGAAACAGCTCTTGCAGAATTTAGATTTGACCCAAGTTACACAATAATAGCTGGTGCACCTGATTTTAACACTGTAGACGAAGTAACGGGTGAACATGGTTCTGATTGGGGAGAAACTCAAATTCATAATAAAGTTAGAATAGGTATGAACGAAGATGAATATACATGGGAAAATGATATTACAGAAAAAAACACATATACTTTTAACCTGAAATACAACTGGGAACAATGGAATATGCCACAACCAGCTAGTGTTACAAGCGATGGTAATTTCTAATAAAATAATATAGTTAATAAGGTTTATCCTACTATATATAATAGGAT
>JBGUET010000450.1:0-1881 GCA_041821225.1 Sedimentibacter sp. | reverse complement strand
GCTTCAATTGTTGCTGACGGGCATACGGTGCTTGTACAAAAAGACTGCGGCCTTGGTTGCGGATTTACAAATGAGCAATACAGCAAAGCAGGTGCTGAAATTGTAGATGCCATGGAAGAAATGTATGAACGCTGTGATATGCTGGTAAAGGTTAAAGAAATTGAAAAATGCGAGTATGAATTGCTTAAAGAAGGCCAGATAATTATGACGTGTATCCATCCAGCAGGACATCCTGAGGAGCTGCAAGCATTGCTAGATAAAAAAGTAATTGCTTTTACGGCAGAGGATTGTCACAGATATGGTTCTCCAAACTGTGAAGCAGCAGGAAAACAAGGCGCGTTGTTTGGCTTAGAATCTTTGCTTTCCATCAACGGAGGCAAGGGTAAATTTGTTAGCGGTTTAGCTGGAGCTCCTGGTATCAATGTAGTAATCATGGGAGCAGGAGTAGTAGGGAAATCTGCTTTGCAGGTTCTTGAAAGCCTTGGAGCAAGAGTTACAGTTTTAGATATAAATCTCGCTGTCCTTCGTGAAATAGGAAACTTATATCATGGACATGTGCACACTATGTTTTGCAACAAACAAGTAATCACAAGTTTGTTGCCGGAAACAGATTTAATTCTCAATTGTGTCAAATGGCCAAAGCAACGAAAAGATTTTCTTATTGACATGGAAATGCTTAAACTTATGGAACCAGGTTCTGTTCTAGTAGACATAAGCAATGATGATCCTGGAGCAATTGAAAGCAGTCATGAAACGCATCATGATAATCCGAGATATGTGGTTAATGGAGTCGTACACTATTGTGTAAGCAATATTCCTGGGGCAATCGCTCAGTCTACATCCATTGCCTATGCTGCAGAAATGCTACCATATTTCAGAAGCATTCTCAATGATGGCATAGTTGAAGCATGTGTTAAGGACGGTTTTGTAAGGCGCAGTCTAACTGCCTACAAAGGTTTGCTGACTCATGAGGAATCAAGCGCTATTCAAAACAGACCTTGGATTAGACCTGAAGAAGTTCTTGAAATTAAAGATCGAAATTTTGATTTTGCTCCACCAGCAACTACAACCCGTTCGGAAAATTATATTAAAATTTAATAAGTCAGAAGAAAATGCAGTTGAGAAATAAAACCTTGACTGCTTTTTTATTTGTGAATTTATTGTAAATCGACTGTGAAAACAAATTAATTTGTTTTAAACAGAGGACATCAATTGAGAAAAGGTTGATACACTATGTATTAAGGATGATAAGTTAAATATAAAATGATTGAAATTTGATTATTATGGGTAAATATAATTTGTAATATTTAGATTTATGAGATAGAATTATTATAGTTTATGATAATTTCTATTAGCTTAATTATATTCAGTGGAATTTGACAATTGTTTTTACATTTATAAGCAAGCATGTTTGCACTAATAGTAGGAGTAAGAGTTGTTCGAAAAAATAAAGAACATTTTTCTGGGTAAGCATATTAGGAATTTGTCTAATTTTTCCAGAGTGTGCTTTTTAGTGAGTAATAATTGAGTGATTTTAAATAAGACAAAACATGAATGGAGAATAACATTATGATACCAATAGAAGAAGTGGAAATAATATTAGATGAAATAGCAGAAGGGTTTCCAAAAGAATTTTATAAAGATCTCAATGGTGGAATAATTTTGTTGCCAGGAAAAAAGATGCATGAAAAGAGCATGAATAACGATTTGTATATTTTAGGTGAATATCACTATGATAGAAATTTAGGCAGATTTATTTCTGTGTATTATGGGTCAGTCAGTAAGGTTTATGGAAACCTTTCAAAGAATGAGTTGAAGTCACAGTTGGAAATCATTGTTAAACATGAATTTAGACATCATTTGGAATCAATGTCTGGGGAG
>JBGUET010000449.1:0-1893 GCA_041821225.1 Sedimentibacter sp. | reverse complement strand
CCTCCCCTACGATTACGATTGTTGGGATATTGTCAGGAACGACTTATTTATTAAAATTACAAAGCTCGGACCCATATAATTACGATTGTTTAGATATTGCTAGGAGGGTATTCCCAATTTTTTGATTTTATACTGCAGTGTTTGTCTTGGTATGTTGATTAATTTTGCAGCCTTTGAAATATTGTAATCTGTTTGTTCTAAGGCAGATATAATAATTTCTTTTTCCACTTTTTCCACCGAAATATTTAAGGGTTGAATTATGCTAGTATCAAGTACAAATGAGTTGCAAGGATGAACATTTTTAAATTGAAATGGAAGGTGTTCTTCTCTAATGAGGTCTCCTTCATATAGCGATATGGCACTTTCTATGGCGTGCTCCAATTCTCTGACATTACCAGGCCAGCTGTACTCTAAAAACATATCTAAAACTTCTTTAGAAATTCCATTAAAAAATTTATTGCATTTTTCATTATATTTTTTTATAAAATATTCCACAAGTATTGGTAAATCTTCTCGTCTTTTGCACAAGTCAGGAATAACTAAAGTTATTACATTTAACCTAAAAAATAAATCCTGTCTTATTTGCTTTGTTTCCACAACTAAATTTATATCTGTATTTATAGCTGAAATTACACGTACATCAACATCAACGGTATTCATGGCACCTACTCTTCGCACTCTGCCGTCTTGCAATACTCTCAATAGTTTAGTTTGTAGCTCTATTGGCATGGAATTTATTTCATCAAGAAACAATGTTCCACCATTGGCAAGTTCAAATAAGCCAGGCCTGTTTTCAGCTCCAGTGAAACTTCCTTTCACGGAACCAAATAAAATGCTTTCCAACAAATTAGCAGGCAAAGCAGCACAGTTTTGAGCAATGAAAGGTTTGTGTTTCCTATTGCTAGAGTTATGGATTGATTGAACAAAAAGTTCTTTGCCTGTTCCAGTACTACCAGCCACCATTACAGGAGAATCAGACATGGCAGCTTTTAGCCCCAAAGATTTAAGTTTCAACATTTCTTTACTTTGTCCAACAATATCCAAAAAATTGTATTGGGCCATAGGTTTTGACATTTTTTCAATATTTTCATTGGTTTCATAAAGCTCTCTTTGTAAATTTACAATTTTCTCAGACAATTCTCTTACCTTGGTGATATTTCGGGAAACTTCTAGAGCTCCAACAACTTTGTTGTTATATAAAATTGGCAAAGTTGAATTTAATGTAGAAATCCTATCACCTTTATAGTTATTGAAATTCTGCTCCATATTTAATATAGGTTTACCTGTTCTAAGTACACTTAAGAGAGTGCTTGTTTCAAAAGAAAGAGATGGATATACTTCTAATATATGCCTTCCTATGGCTTTGTCAACATCAATTTCATCAACCTGCTTGGCCGCTATGTTGTAATACACAATTTTTCCGCTTGCATCTACAATATGTATTCCATCGTTAATAATATCAATTGCTTGCATTAGAGCTTCAAAATATTTAATTTCCATAAGTCTCCTTTGTAGTGCCTAATAACGGGCATATACTGCCCAAAATTAGGCATCAACGTTCGTGTTTATGTAATTTCACTTTTGATTGTTTAATAAATGTCAATTTTTAACTTGTTATAGCTTTCTTCTGCGCTACCAAAACTAATTTTGTATTCAATAAATACATCTCCCATTCCACAAGCATCTAAATTATTAGCATAAACAATTGTGGTGAAGTCCAAATCAAAAGTACCGTATGGAGTTGTATATAGATTGTTATAATTCTTTTCTTCTTGAAATTCCATTTTGGAGGAGTAAGGACCTATTTTAGTCATTATCATTTTATTTTTGTATATTTTAAGCCTAGTCTTGCTGCCTTCATTTTCTGTTAATTGACTTTCATCATAGTTCACA
>JBGUET010000448.1:0-1905 GCA_041821225.1 Sedimentibacter sp. | reverse complement strand
GATTTTATTAATTAGTAATGTTCTGTTATGAACATAAATTGTAAGTTATTTCAATATAGGAACTTCTCATAAGGCTAAAATATCTTTAGTTTAAAAAGTTCTAATATAAATCATAACTAGAACTTTTTTACCTTATATTTCCCCTTGACACCCACCTAAAACAGAGTATAATTAGAACAGATGTTCAGAACATATATTCGTATTTAGAGGTGAGAAAAGTGGAAAGAGTAATTCTGCACAGCGATCTGAATTCATTTTATGCAAGCGTTGAGTGCTTATATCGTCCTGAATTGCGTGATAAACCTGTTGCTGTAGCGGGAAGTATTGAGGATAGGCATGGAATAATTTTAACTAAAAACCAAATAGCAAAGAAATTTGAAATTAAAACCGGTGAAGCTATCTGGCAGGCTAAGATGAAATGTCCGCAGCTTGTGGTAGTCCCCCCCAATTATCCTTTATATTTAAAATTTTCTAAAATGGCACAGGCTATATATTCAGATTATTCAGATAAGATTGAGCCTTTTGGGATTGATGAATCGTGGTGCGATGTATCCGGAAGCTGTAATCATTTCAACGACGGAATAGCTATTGCAGAGGAAATCAGGCAGCGTATCAAGAGTGAAATGGGTGTTACTGTATCAATCGGGGTAAGCTATAATAAAATCTTTGCAAAGCTAGGTTCTGATATGAAAAAGCCTGATGCCGTAACCGTTATTTCTAAGGAAAATTTTAAAGAAAAAGTATGGCCATTAGCATCAAACGAGCTTTTGTATGTAGGACGCGCAACTTACAATAAATTAGAGGGACGATGTATCCATACAATCGGAGATATTGCAAATGCAGATTTAGACATGCTCAAACGCTTATTAGGCAAGTGGGGAGAATATCTATGGATGTTTGCAAACGGCTTGGATACAAGCGCTGTAGCACAGGCAGGAGATGTTTCCCCTGTAAAGTCTATCGGTAACAGTACAACAGCTTATCGTGACCTTGAGAATGATACTGATGTTAAGATTGTTTTGAATGCTCTTGCTGAAAGTGTTGCCATGAGAATGAGGGAACAAGGATTTAAGTGCAAAACCGTTTGTATAAATGTCAGAGATAAAAACCTGCAGCATTTTGACCGGCAGTGTAAGATAGAAAAGCCTACTAATTCAGCTAATGATATTGCTTTCAGTGCTTTTGATCTTTTTCAAAATAATTATGACTGGAAAGTTCCTATCCGCAGTATAGGTGTTAAAGGAACTGATTTTGTCGGAGAGAATACAGCAGTTCAGCTTGATTTATTTACAGATGATAATAGAAGAATTAAGCGCGAAAAAATCAATAAAGCTGTAGACAATTTAAGAAACCGATTTGGGTTTTCCTGCATAAAAAGAGCAGTTGTAATGCAGGATTTAAAATTTTCAGAATTAAACGCTAGAGATGACCACACAATTCATCCATATAATTATTTCTAAGGAGAAAAGAGTATGGCACGAAAAGTTTTTGTAGAAGTTGTCGCTAAATTTGATATTTACGGAAAAATAAAACCGCTCAGTCTCACATGGGAGGACGGAACGGTTTATGAGATAGACAGGGTACTGGATGCAAGACCCGCAGCTTCCCTTAAAGCCGGAGGGGTTGGAACCAGATTTACCTGCAGGATTTTAAATCAGCAGACTTATCTGTTCAAGGAAGAGAATCTTTGGTTTGTGGAGGGTAAATGATATTTATTCACCACAATAATATTGAATAGCCTTATCAATAAATTCAGCTAACCCTTCACCGTATCGGTCAATATTTTCTGTAAAGCGGCTATCACAAATATACATCTTACCGAGTCCTGATAAAATTTCATTCGTGCATTGATAGAAATTTTTTGTTATATAATTTTGCCAATCAACTACGAGCTGCTGTACTTTC
>JBGUET010000447.1:0-1920 GCA_041821225.1 Sedimentibacter sp. | reverse complement strand
ACAAAGAAAATTGCCTTTGACACAATTAAAATAATGGTTGAAAAAGGCTTGAAACTAAGGACTGCTATTATAACAGCAAAAGAAAAAACATGTTTTAAAGAAGAAACGAATTGTGATCCTGAGTATTGTGAATATGCTAGAGGATATTTTGACAAATTAAATGTTCCACTTAATGACTCATTAAAAAACCACTGCCTTTATGACCGGGAATTCATCGAAAAATTAGCAAGAAAATACGAAATATGCCCATTTGAATTAAGCCTTGACTTAAGCTACACTTCAGATGTGGTAATATGCGATTATAATTATTATTTTGATCCAAGGGTTGCATTTCAAAGAGATGATTCCTTAAAAAACAATAATGAAATTCTATTAGTGGATGAGGCACATAACTTAGAAGACAGAGCTAGGAACATGTATTCTTCAGAGCTAATAAAGGAAGATTATTACGCTGTTTATAAAATAATGAAAGACACTGATAAACAAATAGGCAAGGGATTATTGAAAATAAACAAATGTTTTATAGAAATTAAAAAGACATGTGACGAAAATTCCACTGTATTAAAAGATGAGCCTTCAGAATTAATCAATTGTTTGAGAAATTTTTCTGTAAATGCAGAAAAATATATAAATGATAAGAAAAATGAAAATATTCCACAGGAGCTTATTGATAGTTACTTTAAAAGTATATTTTTTATAAAAATTTCAGAAATAGCCGATGAAAATTTCTGCTATTATGTTGACTTTATAGCAAATAAAACAATAGTAAAACTGTTTTTAATCAATCCAGCTAACATATTAAATGAAATAGAAAAGACTGCGTGGTCATCCATATTTTTTTCTGCAACTTTGACACCGTTAAAATATTTTAGATATATGTTAGGAGGGGATGAAGATGATAATATATTAAAAATCAAATCTCCTTTTATTCAAAAAAAATTAAATTTAATTATAACTGAAGACATATCCATGAAGTACGCAGTAAGAGAAAACAATATTGAAGCATCATGTGGATATATTAATGCTGTTATAAATGAGAAGAAAGGAAATTACATGGTATTTTTTCCTTCATACAGATTCATGGAAAAACTCTACAACATTTATGCAGAAATTTATGATGCATCGAAGATTATTGTACAAACGCAAGGAATCAATGAAGATGAGCAGAATAATATTGTAAATAAATTTCGCGAAAAAACAAATATTGTATTATTTACTGTAGTTGGTGGCATTTTTTCCGAAGGAATAGATTTGCCCCTTGATAAATTAATAGGGGCGGTTATAATAGGTACAGGTATACCACAAATTTCATTTGAAAGAAATATCATTAAAATATTCTTTGATAATAAGTTTGACTCAGGATATGACTTTGCCTATAAATATCCTGGATTTAACAAAATACTTCAGTCAGCAGGTCGAGTTATAAGAACTGAAGACGACAAAGGTGTGGTGCTTCTCATTGATTCAAGGCTTTGCCAAATGACTTATTTAAAACTATTTCCTGAACATTGGAAACATTATAAGAAAATTGGCAGTAAGGAAGAATTGAAAAGAGATATAAATTTATTTTGGAAAGGAAATGATTCAGATGATTAAAATTATATCAGAAAACAACGTTAATAACGGTGAAATAATTTCGAAAAAGCAATTAGAAATTCTACTGTTAGAAAAGAATGCAGAAATTTATGAAGTAATAAGAGTTATTCAAGGAAAGACAATTTTTTTAAAAGAACATTATGACAGAATGAATGAAAGCATACGTTTAAGTGGAATGAAAGCTATTTTAGACTTTGAAGTCTATAGTAAATCAACAGAATTACTTATAAAGGAAAACAACTTTCAAAATTGCAATATAAGAGTATCTTGTTTTTTTGAAAATATACCCATTGTGTTGTTTTATTTTATAGAAAGCCACTATCC
>JBGUET010000446.1:0-1920 GCA_041821225.1 Sedimentibacter sp. | reverse complement strand
AATTAATAATCCATCAACATCTGTAAAAATCCAAGCAGGAACGCATGTTCAAAGAGAATTAATTATTGGATATATATTAAATAATGTAGAAAAGCACTATGCGGAATTTATGGAGCAAAGTACAGTTACTAGCGCTGTTAATTCATGTATACTTAATTCAGCAACATTAAACAAAACAGTTTCTGTAATGAAGAGAGGCAAAAAATCAGTAAAAAAAGTTTATGCTAAAGGCATTAGTGAAGATGGATCTCTGATTGTTATAGATGAAAAAGAAAATGAGCAAATATTAATTCCAGGAGAAACAATCATTATATATGAATGAAAAGTTAAAAATTGGCACCATAGAATTAAATACAAATATTATGCTTGCACCAATGGCTGGTGTAACAGACTTAACATATAGGACAATATGCAAGGAAATGGGAGCTGGGTTTGTATGTACTGAAATGGTAAGTGCTAAAGGATTATATTATAAAGATATAAAAACTCAGCAGTTAATGAAAGTTAATGAAAAAAACAGGCCTGTATCTCTTCAGATTTTTGGAAGTGATCCCGATATCATGTCTTATGTTGTTGAAAATTATATAAACCAAAGAAAAGATATAGATGCTATAGATATAAATATGGGATGTCCTGTGCCAAAAATAGTTAAAAACGGCGATGGTAGCGCACTTATGAGAACACCTGAGCTAGCAGGGCAAATTATTAATAAAATAAAAAAAATAGCCAATAAGCCTGTAACAGCAAAAATAAGGGCAGGTTGGGATTCTAAAAATGTCAACGCAGTAGAGTTTGCAAAAATTTTAGAATTCAACGGAGCAGATATGATAGCTGTTCATGGAAGAACAAGAGAGCAGTATTATTCAGGCAAAGCAGATTACAATATAATAAAAGATGTTAAAAGCAGCGTTAATATTCCTGTAGTAGGGAATGGAGATATTTATACTCCTGAAGATGCTATTAGGATGTTGAAAACAACAAATTGCGATGCTGTTATGGTAGGAAGGGGAATATTGGGCAATCCTTGGTTAATAATGAATATTGCTAAAATACTCAGTGGCAACAATGATTTTTTTGAACCTTCAGCAAATGATAAAATAGAAATGATAAAAAGGCATGCTTCAATGCTTGTTGATGAATTGGATGAAAAAATTGCATTACTAGAAATGCGAAAATTTGCAGCATGGTATATGAAGGGTATGAAAAATTCCTCGGAAACAAGAAATCATATAAACAAAATAACAAAAGCAGACGAGTTATACCGCGTTTTAGATAAATATTTAGAGGTTAATGAAGCAAAATGGTTATAATTAACAAAAATCTTGACATTATTAAGTTACTTGATTATAATGTTTAAATTAATTGTAAAAGAATTATCATCTAATTATCATATTATATCAATTCCATAATACAATGAATTATACATCTTTGAACTTACATAAATAATATGTATAATAAAATGCATTAATTTTGTAACAAGCAACATTATTAAAAGGAGCAATATTATGAAGAATAATGAAACTTTGATTACAGCAGAGGGTTTAGAAGAATTAAAAAGTGAGTTGGAAGTTTTAAAGCTAGTTAAAAGGAAAGAGATTTCTGAAAAAATTAAGGTAGCTTTAGCTTTCGGAGACATAAGCGAAAATTCTGAATATGATGAAGCAAAAAACGAACAGGCAAACGTTGAAAACCGTATTGCAAGAATAGAACAAATGATTAAAAGTGCAAAAGTGATAAAAGAAGCAAAGAGAAGAGGCATTGTCAGCATAGGTTCAAAGGTTCAAATAAAAGATTTGGAATTTGATGAAACAATGGAATATACTATAGTTGGTTCTGCTGAAGCAGATCCTTTTAAGGGAAAAATTTCAAATGTTTCACCTTTGGGAAAAGCTCTTTTGGATAAAAAAATAGGAGATATAA
>JBGUET010000445.1:0-1934 GCA_041821225.1 Sedimentibacter sp. | reverse complement strand
ACTCGAGACAGCTTTGATAGAATATCATTTTATTATGTAATTGTCAAGAACTTTTTTTATGTTATTTTTTTCTTAACCAGCTGTTCTTTAAGACAGCTTTGATAGTCTACCACGCTTATTATTCCTTGTCAAGCTGTATTTATTCACCTTTTCTTGACTTTGTTTCTTCTGAACAACTTTCATAGTTTACCACACCTTATATGTGCTGTCAACTACCAATTTTTTCTTTATTCTTGCTTCGCTGTCACTTGAGACAACTTTGATAGTTTATCACCGCATCCCTTGTTTGTCAAGGCTTTTATTGCATATCTGAATTAAAATTCAATATGGAAAAGAACGTAAAAAGAGAGCAGTTAAACTGCTCTCTTCTATTATAGTAAAGTATAAACTAATTAGTCTACTAGCTTCATCGTTGGAAATAATATAATATCCCTTATGGTTGGCTGGTTAGTAATAAGCATTATTACTCTATCTACTCCTATTCCAAGGCCACCAGTTGGAGGAAGGCCTACTTCAATGGCATTAATGAAGTCATTGTCCATCACATGTGCTTCGTCGTCTCCAGCTTCCTTTTGTTTTACTTGTGCTTCAAATCTTTCTCTTTGGTCTATAGGGTCATTTAACTCTGAAAATGCATTTGCTAATTCCCATGTATTAGCGAATGCTTCAAATCTGTCAGTAACTCTAGGGTCTTCAACATTTCTTTTTGCAAGTGGAGATATTTCTACAGGATGATGAGTTACAAATGTAGGTTGCTCTAAATGTTCTTCACAGAATTCTTCAAACAATATGCTTATTATATGACCTCTTGTCATTAAAGGTTTAATTTCAATTCCCTTTTGTTTTGCAATTTCTATAGCCTCTTCATCTGTATTAATCAAATCGAAATCAATTCCTGTATATTCTTTTACCATATCCTGCATTTTTACTCTTCTCCAAGGAGGAGTAAAATCTATAACTTTATCTTGGAACTCTATTTTAGTAGTTCCTCTAGCCTTCATTGCAACAAAAGCAACGATATTTTCTGTCAAAGTCATCATGTCGTGGAAATCAGCATATGGTTTGTATATTTCTATAGCAGTGTATTCAGGATTATGATTTGCATCCATTCCTTCATTTCTAAACATTTTGCCCATTTCATAGACGCCATCTCCTAGTCCACCTACAATCAATCTTTTTAAGAAAAGTTCATTTGCAATACGCATATACATATCTATATCCAATGTATTGTGGTGAGTAACAAATGGTCTTGCATTGGCTCCACCTGCTATTGTACCAAGTATAGGTGTTTCAACTTCTAAATACCCTTCTCCATCCAAATATTCTCTTATGCCTTTAATAATCTTATTACGCATTAAAAATACATCTTTAATTTCTGGATTAACAATTAAATCCACATATCTTTGTCTGTATCTTATATCTGTATCTTTAAGGCCGTGGAATTTTTCAGGAAGAGTCTGCAAAGATTTAGACAAAAGTGTAACTTCTTCAGCTCTTAAAGAAATTTCACCCATCTTTGTTTTAAATACTTCACCTTTAACACCAACAATATCACCAATATCGTAAGTTTTCAGCCAAGCATACTCTGCTTCTCCGATTGTATCCATTTTAGCAAAAACTTGTATTCTCCCAAGTTGATCTTGTACATCATAGAAGCCAACTTTTCCTTGACCTCTTTTTGACATTATTCTACCTGCAACAGAAACAAATTTTCCTTCCATCTCTTCATAATTATCTTTAATGTATTGTGAATTGGAAGTTACTTCATATTTGGAAATTTTATATGGGTCTCTCCCTGCAGCTATAAGATCCTTTAATTTGTCCACCCTTACCTGCCTTAAATCTCCTGAACTTTGTTGCTCGTTCAATTTCAACACCACCTTATCATTTGTTAAATATTTTTTTATTTTTGTATCAAACTGTTAATACTTCAT
>JBGUET010000444.1:0-1949 GCA_041821225.1 Sedimentibacter sp. | reverse complement strand
AGGAAGACAACCAATTACTAAGGGCAGTATTATCTTTTATTGATACTATTACCTCACCTTTAGCATTAATATTTTCACCTTGTGTTATTTTTACTGCAGTGTCTCCACAATAAGCAAAAGCTTCTTCAGCATCAAAACCTAATTCAGCATCTGTAAGGATATATTCAATTGCTTCCTCTTGTGTTTTTCCTGATAAATCTATTGCTCCAATAATATCTGTGACTGCTATTGAACTTTCATAATTTTCATCTGTCTCATATAAAAAACTTACAGAATTAGAAATAGTCCCTTCGCTTTCTATAGGGTATAGGTATGTGTCATTTGCTTTTATACTAATATTATCAACTAAGACTGGCTCACTATATGTAACCGTTATTGGAACATTTTCCCCCATATTGAAAGTATCATCTGCTACTTCCACATATATTACAGAAGGATTAGTTTTATCTGTAAAATTCATTTGATTTTGAATATAATTACCATTCTCATCATTAAAATATGTGTATACATCTTTTTCGTCTCCAGAATATGCGAGATATGAATAATCAAAACTAATATTAAAAGATTTGAAAATTCGATTATTTTCTTTATTTGGTCCTAGACCTATTTCCCCTATTGCCATATCCCCATTTGAGTCAAAATCAATTTCTTTATGACCTTCAACTGATATAGGTTTATCAAACAATGTCATGGTTAAGTATTCATTAATTCCCTCTATTTTATAATAAATAGTGCCCGAAGCATCATTTTCATTAGAAAAATATCCGATAGGCATGTTAAAATGAGAAAATACGCCTACATCTATCATTGTCCTTAAATCACCACTAATAGCTGATGATGTGGCAACATTAATAATATCTCTCAGATTAAGAAATTTACCTGGTGTTCCTGGAAAACTCGTTACATCACTAAGTTCCGATAAATCTATTAAATACGTGTCTACAGCATTGCCATAGGATTGTTTAAAATCATATTCATTTTCAATTTTTACAGGCACAGTCATACTTTCTTCATTATTATCAAACAAAGCATTGCTTATATTATTGCAATTTATGTAAAAAACTCTATCTTTAGTCCAAAACTCACCTGGTTCTGATGGAAGGGCATATTCAGTAGGATTATTTACTAATTGTTTAATTTCTATATCTAATTCCTTCTCTGTTTCTCCTATTCCAAAAGCAATGATATCGTTTGCTACTTCAGAATAATGGTAACTACTATTTGCACTACCCGAATATATTTTATAATTAAAAGAGACTGCTTGGTCATATGTACTATTTAATTTAAATTTAACCGTAACAGTGTGCTTGGATTCATAATCAGCATAGACAGGGTCAACTATTTCATAGGACACACGGGCTCTTAAGTCGATATTCGATGGAGAAATAACCCCTACACTTGCATCAGGTAATAAACTTTTTCCGGATGTTTTGAGCTGGTTTATTAAGGAACCAAATGATAATTCACTTTTTTCAGTTAACGTAGAATCATTAATTGTCGTTGCCTCTGCTAATTGCGAGTCATAAGCAATTGAATTGTTGCTGAAACCTAAATTCCATTGAAACGAACTTAATAACATACATAAAACCAAAATTATACTTATAGTTCTTTTAAGTAAATGTATATCTACCATATTTCCTCTCCTTAAAGCTAATTTTCAAGCTAAATCTGTTACGCAAATAAAAAAATACAATTTCGTAATTATATCACAATATTTGTAATTTTGTAAGAAAATGTATAAAAAATAGCACCAAGTCATAAAACTCAGCAATCAAGACAGAAAAAAAAAGAGACTTTCGTCTCTAATTCTATTTTTGTCTGTTTTGTCCTTCTGGTCTAGAACCACTTTCGTGACCCATATTGCCTCTTGCTTGTTGCATTTCTGGTAAATCATAACCCTGAGATACAAGATAATCTTTTATTTCTTCTCTAGTTGAACCATCTGTTAC
>JBGUET010000443.1:0-1954 GCA_041821225.1 Sedimentibacter sp. | reverse complement strand
GACAATGAAAAACTCTATATGAAAGATTTGAGTAGGAGCAACCATGTTGTTCCTTTTTATGTTTTATGCTTTTTTAATTAAATATTAAGATTTAAATTCTTTACAAAATACGTTTTTGTGGTATTATATATCAGTAACAAAGTGATATGGTAAAATGGAGGAACACAAAATTGAAGCATTTTTTTAAAGTTTTTTTTACTTCGCTAGTTTGTTTTTCATTAATTATTGCAGGTGGACTTTTTTTGTTTAATGAGTTTCACGGTAGCGGAAATGCAGACGCAACTGATATTTTTAATATAATGACTGGCAATAAAGAAGATAAAAGAATAAACGTGCTGTTGTTAGGTTTAGAGCATGAACGTTCTGATACTATAATGGTTGCAAGTTTTGATACTAAGACAAAGAAATTAGATGTTATATCAATACCTAGAGATACATATGTTGATCGTGACGGCTTTGTAAACAGCACAAACAATAAAATTAATTCTGTATACTCAGTAAAAGGTATTGAAGGGCTGGAAAAAATGGTCTTGAACATAACTGGAATTGATATAGATAAATATGTAACTATTGATTACGATGGCGTAAGGGCTGCAGTTGACGCCGTAGACGGCGTTGAAGTGGATGTCCCTTTTCATATGAGATATACAGACCCATATTCTGATCCACCCTTGGATATAGATATACCAGCAGGTAAACAAATCATATATGGTGAGAATGCAATGGAATTTCTAAGATTTAGGAAGACTAATTATACTGGCTATACTGGATATTCTGAAGGTGATTTAGGAAG
This sequence comes from Sedimentibacter sp., assembly GCA_041821225.1. GTDB lineage: Bacteria > Bacillota > Clostridia > Tissierellales > Sedimentibacteraceae > Sedimentibacter. The sequence continues at coordinate 1,161 of JBGUET010000443.1, read as the reverse complement.
AATCGAAGCACAGCAGGGTTTTGTTAAATCTGCTGTAAAAAAAGCCCTAAGCTATAGACTTCCAAAAGTTGTAAGTGAAGTTTTTCCATATGTAGAAACGGACTTTTCAATTTCAGAGGCAACATCAATGGCTGTAAGTAGTGTCGGTTTGTCAAGTGACAATATTAATTTTCATATACTACCAGGTACTACGAAAACTATGAATGGACTTTCGTTTTATGTTATGGACAATGAACAAACAAAAGAATTAATTTATGAAATATATGACATATCAAAATAATAATGGTTAAATTCAAAGTTTGCATATAAAAAAACGCCTTTAGGCGTTTTTTTATAGTAATTGCAACATTAATAGATGTCCTTGTCAGAAGGGAGAGCATTTCCGTTTGCCAATGTTTTTTCGCCTATGCCCACCATTTCCCTGACACTTAACCCATTCACAACAGCAGGATACATGTTTGATGTCATACCATTTAATGTTGGAATACCCAATTCTTGAGATATTTCCAGTTTTAAATTATTAATAGCCTGCTGTGCTTCTGGAACAACTAATTTATTTCTGTTACTCATACATACAGCTCCTTTCATTGAGCCATACAAATATTATTAACTTTATTATTAAAATTAAACTGATAATTATTTCAATAACATACAAAATTTACAAAAATAATGAGCAGTTTTCTGCTCATTAAATATTCGGTATTAGCTATCTTGGAACGGTTGTAGGTGTTGTAAGTGCATCTGACAACCAATCACAACAATATTCACAACAATTGTATGGTCTTTTCCTGTTGCCAGTTCCTAAAACTTCAGCACAGCGTCTACCGCCAGTTCCTAAAACTTCAGCACAACGTCTACCGCCAGTCCCCATTACACCTTCGCACTGCCCTGTTCCACTTATGCACCCTGGGCCTCGGAGAGCTATTTCTTGAGTGCCTGAATCTCCTAATACATTGTCATTTCTGTTTTCACATCTATTTGATCTATTACGACACATTATAACACCTTATTCGATTAAATTTGAGCCAAGCTCATTATTATCATATTCCACAAGATATAAAGTGTTACGTTTCGTAAAATTATTTTCCAATGATATAGAAATAATAACTTTACAGAAGAATTAAAAGCCAAGGACCAGCCTTGACTTTTAAATTAGTGATA
>JBGUET010000442.1:0-1969 GCA_041821225.1 Sedimentibacter sp. | reverse complement strand
GCAGGCTATTGCTATCTTGATATTCATCAATGAAAATATATTTGAATTTATTTTTATATGTTTCACTTATTTCAGGCTGTCTTAACACTTCAAGTGCGTAGTGCTCAACATCATTAAAGTCTGCAATAGATTTTTCTATTTTTTTCATCTTAAAATTTTCATGCAATTCACAAATAATGTTATAAAGAGCTTGCATTGGTAGGTACATGTACCTTATATCGTCTGCAAATTCAGAAAACGACCTTTGGGGAATAATCTTTTTTAAATTTGCTATAACTTTCTTATACTCTTCCCTTAAAGACTTAACATCTTCTTGTTTTTCTGTATTTATCTCATCTTTCCCCTTGCCTCTAAGAGATTTTAGAGTAGGAAAAGCAATGTTGTGCAAGTGTTGTGAAAACTCTCTAATATCTCTTTCCAACATTAGTTGAAGATCATTTGTATTTTTTACATCCTCAGTTATTGCTTCTAAATACGTGTATGGACCATCACTTTCCTGACAAAGTCTCATAGCCAATGACAACGCTTCATCTGAACCATCTAAAAGAAGCTTTGCGTTCTCACGAACAGCCTTAAGCCATACGGAGTTTTCCAAATCATCCTCAGACATATTCAGCATTTCAACTGAATTTTCAAGCCAATTTAATGGGTCAGGAAAGCTCAATGTAAATTTGTATACATCCTTTATGATTTCATTAAGTTCTGCGTCACCTCTGTTGCTAGTGAAACTTTCTACAAGTCTTATGAATCCTTCTGGCTTTTTAGTGTAGGCGCTTTCTAAAACATCATCAATTGATTCATTTAACAATATGTCAACTTCGTTAACATCTCCAATTCGAAAATTAGGATCAATTCCAATTACATGAAAGTTTTTTCTCACAACATCTATGCAAAAGGAATGTATTGTAGAAATATTCGCCTTATTTAACATGTTTAACTGCTGCCTTAAATGGTCTTTGTTATCATTTTTTTTAACTGCTTTTACAAGAGACTTTTGTATTTTTTGTTTCATGCCACTTGCTGCTGCATTAGTAAAAGTTACTATTAAAAAATTATCAATATTTTCGTTCTCATTTATTATTAAATTAATAATGCGTTCAACTAATACTGTGGTCTTCCCTGAACCTGCAGCTGCTGAAACAAGAATATTCTTGTTTCTAACACTTATTACTTCCTGCTGACTAGAACTGAATTTCATTGTTTCTCGCCACCTTCTCTTGTTATTTCAAGTAATATATCATCCTTTTTAAGCTTTTTTATTATTCTGTAACTATTTTCATCTACAGAAGGGTCAAATTGACAAACTCCTCTAAAATCGCAGTAAGAACATGGAGTTTTATCCCCAGTATCCTTTTTGTATGGCCGTATATTAATGTCACCCTTGATTATTCTACCTGCTATTTCTTTAGCTACTTGATCAGTCTTATTTAGCAAAGCTTTGTATTCCTTTGATGTCAATGTCTTTGAAGACTTTGAAGTGCTGCCGTCTTTGTTGAAGGATACGGGGATTATGTTAGAAGATTTTTTTTCTTCGATTTCATTATCCATGTTACCTATAATTTCAGCATCTTCCAAAATATATCCCTTTAATGAGAGTTTATTGAATATTTCATCTTCAATTATAGAATTGGAAAATGCATCTGCATCAATCATAGGATCGTCAATGCAAAAATAATATGCTCCTCCTATTTCAGGCTTGGACAAAAGCAATTTCTCACCGTTTTTAATAATTGCAGACATGTATACAAGCAACTGCAGCTGAAGTCCTTGAACTGCATCTGACAAATCTATGTCTTTGTATGAAGATTTGTAATCAATTACATTTACATAAGTTATCCCATTTTTTTTCAATGTATCAACCCTGTCAATTCTACCTTGAAAATAAATGCTCATATTTTCATCGATTTTTAATTCAACTGGGTCTATGGTAAGATTATCTGTTCTTTTTCCAATTACTAGTTCTGTAAAT
>JBGUET010000441.1:0-1981 GCA_041821225.1 Sedimentibacter sp. | reverse complement strand
AAGTCTTGATGAAATAAAACAAGCAGAAGAAGCCGTAAATCAGGCAGAAACCAATTTAAATTATATAGAAACCAATTTGGACATAAGCAAGAATTTGCTTGAGCAAGAAGCCATATCCCAAAGCAAATACGATGAAGTGTTAAAAAATTATGATATTGCAAAAGCTCAATATAATTCAGCCATGTCACAGCTTAGCATTGTGAAATCATATCCAACAGAGTCTAGTGCCAAGGCAGCAGAAAATAAGATGCTTCAAGGCAAGGCAGGTTATGAACTTTCAGTTTCCAATTCAAATACACAGCTTGTTCAATTAGAAAGCCAGCTTGAAATAGCAAAGGTACAATTGGAGCAATCAAATAATATTATAGTTCAAGCAAAAGCAGAACTTGAAAAGACATTAATTAAATCTCCAATAGATGGTGTAATTAATTCATTTCTTACAAAAAAAGGGGAATTTGTTCAAATGGGTAAATTGTTAGCTGAAATATACGACCCTAATAATGTGGAAATTAAGGCTTATGTTTCAGAACAAAATATTGGATATATTAAAGTTGGTCAAGAATCAGAATTGTTTATTGATTCTGACACTAATAAGGTCTTCGAAGGAAAAGTAACTAGAATTAATGATGAAGCAGAATTTACACCGAAAAACATACAAACAAAGGAAGAAAGAGTAAATACAGTATTTGAAGTAACAATAGAAGTTCTCAATTCTGATGGAGCTATAAAACCAGGTATGCCTGTGGATGTAAAAATTAAAATAGATTAGTAATTAAGGAGATTAACAATGGAATATGATATTCAAACATTTTCTCTAGTGAAAAAATTCGGGAATACAACTGCAGTGGATAATTTAGATATCAGTATAAGAAAAAATACTATATTTGGATTAGTGGGCCCAGACGGCGCAGGGAAAACAACTACAATGAGAATGCTTTGTACACTTATAGAACCAGACAGCGGCATTGCAAAAGTTGGAGGTTTTGATGTTGTTAAAGAAAGTGAAGAAATAAAAAAGCATATAGGATATATGCCTCAGAAATTCAGCTTGTACGGGGACCTAACTGTAATGGAAAACTTAGAATTCTATTCTGAAATCTATCAAATTCCTAAAAAAGAAAGCAGAGAAAAAATTAAATATCTCCTTGAATTCAGTAATTTAACAGAACATTCTTATAAGTTGGCAGACCAGCTGTCTGGAGGAATGAAGCAAAAGCTTGCTCTTTCATGCAACCTTATTCACACACCTAAGTATTTGTTTCTTGATGAGCCAACCATAGGAGTAGATCCTGTGGCAAGAAGAGAATTGTGGAAAATACTTTTTGATTTAAGAGATCAAGGTGTAACAATATTAGTGAGTACTCCATACATGGATGAAGCGGAAAGATGCGATGAAATAGGACTTATGTATAAAGGTAAAATTATTACAAATGACAATCCAGAAGCCATTAAAAGAAGCTTCAATAAACATATTTTATGCATATATTCAGATGACAATTATATTGCAAAAGATATAGTTGAAAATCTTGATTGTGTAGAGGATGCATATTTGCTTGGAGAAGAGCTCCACGTTGTATCGGAGAATTTAGAAATAACAAAGAACAAGCTTGAAGAAGCTTTTAAAATAAGAAATGTTAAAATAAATTCCATAAAAAAAATAGAACCGACTCTTGAAGATGTTTTTGTAAACATTGTAAAAAGTCAGCAGTAAATGGAGATGACTAAATGGAAAATGCTATAGAAATAAGGAATCTTACAAAAAAATTTGATAAATTTGTTGCTGTGAACAATGTGAACTTTGATGTAAAAAAAGGTGAAGTATTTGGTTTTTTAGGACCAAACGGTTCAGGGAAAACTACAGTAATAAGAATGATTTTAGGATTAATAAATCCAACTTCAGGTACTGGTAAGGTTCTTGGATATGACATTACAAAAGATAATGAAAAATTAAGAAGCAAAATTGGATACATGTCTCAAAAAT
>JBGUET010000440.1:0-1986 GCA_041821225.1 Sedimentibacter sp. | reverse complement strand
AACATTTTTGTTTGCAGCTATGTTTTTTTGCATAATTCAGCAATAAAGTATATGTTGCATTATATGCATACTTATATTTTATCTTTCTACCTGCTAATTTTAAATTTATTATGCAAATCTAAATCAATGGTGCTTTAACTTTACTTTGTTTGATGTAAGTTTCACAAATAACAAATTCCCACTGCCTGCAATCTTATTTGTTGTGTTAAAAAGAAATAAAAAGAGCTTGGTTTTATTTAAATATCACCAAGTCTCTTCCTACTATTAATCAAATTTATTACTTTTCCAAATCAATGGTATGTGAATCCAAGTATTCTATTTGGTTGTTTGTTAAATTTGATTTTTCCTTCAGTATTTCAACTGCATTTACTAATAAATACGTATCTTCATTTAGTTCATATGGCAGTCCTTTATATAAAGCCACAAAAAACTTAACAGAACCATTACCTATTTCAAATTCTTGTCCTTCATAAATAGTTTCCAATTCTTTGTTTTTAAAATTAGCGACATCAGTACCTTCAGGTAAACCAAAGGCAATTGCCAAGTCTTCTATTGGAATATCAAACAATTCACTTACTTCACCAAATGAAAAAGATCCTTTTATGTCTTCAGGGTCATACTCACCTGTAGAAACTCCTTCTTCAATTCTGTCAGGTGTTTTAGTAGATTCTGTAATCCACATATTCATGTAAGAGCTAGCAACTATTCCACCAAATAATATAACTATAAGTAAAACTCCTAAAGTTTTAGAATTAATTTTCATTGTTATCAGCTCCTTTTTCTTTTGAGAAACTTGTAAGCTCAACTGTATTATCTATTGGACAGGCTTCCTCTGATGTACATTTCATGCAACTTATACATTGATGATCTCTGACTATGTTAGTGTCTGATACTTTAATATTCATAGGACATGCTCTATCGCAAGCTCCACAAGATATGCATGTAGAAGTGTTTCTCTTTATTTTAAAAATTCTAAAGAAATTACTAATTCCCATAACAGCTCCGAAAGGGCATGCATACTTACACCAAGGTCTTTCAACAAATAAAGATGCAATCAAAGTAACACTTAGTATTATAATGGAACCTATGGCAACTTCACTGCTCCAAAAATTAAATAACGCGAAATATGGATCTACCTCTTGAAATACTAACTTACCAGTATAGGTTGTAACGTAAAGTACCCAAGCCAGCACAAAATATCTTGCAAATCTTAAATACTTGTCGTACTTTAAAGGAACGAAACTATTATATTTTTTATTGAATATTTTGCGTCCTAATTTTCCTACCCACTCTTGCACTGTTCCTAATGGACATATCCATCCACAAAACACAGGTCCAAACAATATTGCTAAAAACACAGCAATAGTCATTAGAACAATGGATGACTCATGTATTTTTTGAATTAAATCTCCAGATGTAAAGAATTGTTGTAGCGTTACAACACCACCAAAAGGACATAATGCATGCAGTGAAGCCGATGATAGTAAGGGTATTGCTCTTCCACTTTCTACTAATGCGTGATTTACAGAAATTAGTGCAATTAATGCAAAGAAAAATGTTTGAATAACTGGTCTTATGCGGATTTTCTTATTAATGTTTTTTTTCAATTTTAACCTCCCTATAATTTCATTGATAATAGCATCATGATAATTTAAATTTGTGTCATTTTTGTGTTATTTTCTTTGTATGTTTGTGTTGTTTGAAATATTTTATAAATATTATGAAATTTCTGATTACAAACTAAAAAAACCGATTAGGAATAAACCCAACCGGCCCGCTCATTAAGTTAAGCAATTAAATTAATAATGAAGTATATGATTGACAAAACAAAACATCTAAATGATTATTTTTCATCGTTTGTAAACATTTGAGTCCAAAATGATCTTCCACTAGAATTTGTACAATAACCTACACCTATAAAAGCAAAGTTACTTGATAGAATATTTGCTCTGTGAGAAGAAGAATTCATCCATTGGGAAACAACTT
>JBGUET010000439.1:0-2005 GCA_041821225.1 Sedimentibacter sp. | reverse complement strand
AACTGCAGGTAAAGCAGGATTTATCACTAGTCTTTACATAGTACTCGTCCCTATATTAGGAATATTTTTAAAACAAAAGACTCATGTAACCACTTGGATTGGAGCTTTAACAGCAGTTGTAGGCCTTTATTTTTTAAGCATAAATGAAAGCTTAACTCTAGAATTTGGGGACTTTTTAGAAATCATAGGGGCTTTTTTCTGGGCATGTCACATACTTCTCATTGACAAATTCGTCAAAAATGTTGATGCAATTAAGCTTTCAAGCGTTCAGTTCGCAGCTTGCTCAGTTTTAAGCCTAATTACTGCATTTATATTTGAAGATGTTAATTTAAATGGAATATCTTCTGCATTAGTACCACTACTATATGGAGGCATAATGTCTGCAGGAATTGCATACACGTTGCAGGCTATAGGACAAAAGCATGCTAAGCCATCTCATGCAGCAATTGCACTTTCCATGGAAGCAGTTTTTGCAGCAATAGGTGGAATTTTAATTCTTTCGGAAACAATGCCTTCAAGAGGTTATTTCGGTTGCGCACTTATGCTAGTTGGAATGCTAATCACTCAAACAGAGAATTTAGGCAAAAAAAAGACTGAACAATCAAAATAATGCTTCGCTGGTAAAAAACCAGCGAAGCATTATTTATTCAAGTCTTTCCATTATTTTCAAGCTGTACCCTATACGTTCTACTTCTGCCTTATTTAATACATCTCCTTCCGGAGGTCTTTCATTTAATTTAAAGGCAATGGCAATTTGTCCTACCTCTTGATGAAATTGTATTCTATTCATATGTATATCGGCTTCTAAAATTGAAGATAAAATTTCGGCAGTAGCCTCATGACCAATTGCTGATATGAAACCATTTTGTTTTATATATTTTTTAGCCGTTTCCACGTCTATGTTTTTTATGCTATACATGCCATTTGTTGTAACAACCGTCCCATTAAATAATGCAACAGGTAACTTCACTTCTTCCATAAAATATTCACCCCTATAATATTATTGTTTTTCTCATTCTACTTATTCAAATATTTTTCTGCACAGTAAGCATACAATGCTGCACCTTTTGTTAACACGCTTTCTTCTACAAGCATTTTAGGATTGTGCATAGAATAATCATGACCTTCACCTATGCTTCCTGCGCCTAAATTCAACATTACAGAAGGCACAAGGCTTGCCACAGCAGTAAAATCTTCTGTACCAGAGTTTATAGGTACAACACGAACATTTTTTACACCTAAAAATTCCTTGCAATAACCTGCTATTTCTTTACTGAATTCAATATCGTTGTAAAGAGGTCCCATTCCATACACGAATTCAACAATTGCCTGTCCCCTAAAAGTATTAGCAACACTTTCACTTATTTCTTTTACTCTGTTTTTTAAAAATGAACGTTTCTCTTCAGTTGTTGCTCGTACAGACACCTCAATCACAGCATTTCCTGCCAGAGTATTTACAGTATCCCCTCCATAAATTTTACCTACTATAATTACAGCCTTATCCTGACTTGGTATTTCACGGGCAATAATTTCCTGCAATGAAATTACTATGTGGGCAGCAATATTAATTGCATCAACCCCTTGCTCCGGTGTACTCCCATGTGCATTTTTACCCTTCACAGTAATCTTTATTGCATCTCCAGAAAAAAGTGCCGGACCTTCTGAATAATAAATAGTTCCTGTTCTAGATTGTTCAGTTCCAACATACACATGCATTCCCATGGCTACATCAACCTTAGGATTTTCTAAAATGCCGTTTGCAATCATATCTTTTGCTCCAGATAAAATCTCTTCTGCAGGCTGAAACATGAATTTGACCGTTCCATTTAAATTTTCTTCATTTTCTTTTAACAACTTAGCTGCCCCTAAGAGCATTGCAGTATGGCAATCATGTCCACAGGAATGGCAGTTTCCGTTTGTTGCTGCAAAATCCAAGTTTGTCTCTTCTCTCATTGGAAGAGCGTCCATGTCAGCTCGAAGCAATATTGTTTTTCCAGGTCGGCCT
>JBGUET010000438.1:0-2027 GCA_041821225.1 Sedimentibacter sp. | reverse complement strand
GTTGCCATATTCTCTTTTTCTCCTTGTAAAACAATTTATTTAAATTAAATATTATAATCATTGACAAAAACTTGCTGCTTATCCACACAGCTCGCAATTTCCAACATAGTAGACAAAACGCCTCTGGAAAATTACCATATTAACATCTTAAAATTCCAATCAAATCTTCATTTCTATATCATTATAGAGTATATATACTTATATGTAAAGCTGTTTATCCACAGCTGCAATATGGCAACCAAACTAGATTTTACACATTTTTATCATACTTTTGCCTTAGTTTTGACATATCTAATTTATATAATAACATTAACAAAATAAAACACAACATAAAGCTTTTGTTAAAATAAAAAAATTTAGGAGATAAAAAAATGAAAAGAATATCTAAAATAATAACAGCAACAACTTTAGCATTAACAGTTTTAGCAACAACAAGTGTCGCATTGGCAGTGGACTCACCATATGGTGCAGCTGGAGCTTCCTTGGATAAAGACTATACAATTGAGGAAATGCTCACATATGCTATTCAAGATGAATATCTTGCACAAGCAGAGTACAATGCAATAATGAATGAGTATGGGGTTCAAAGACCTTTTTCAAATATCGTAAAAGCCGAGGCAACTCATATACAACTTCTTTTACCTTTATTTGAGACATATAATATAAATGTTCCGCAAGATGACGCAGCTTCTATAGTTAAACTTCCTGTCTCATTATTAGAAACATATGAAGCAGGTGTAAATGCAGAAATAGCAAATATAGCCATGTATGAAAGTTTTCAGCTTGAAGATTTACCTATGGATGTTAAGCTAGTATTCGAAAAATTAAAAGCAGCTTCAGAAAGTCACTTAACAGCATTTGAGAGATCATTAAGCCGCTCTACAAACTATGACAGCAATAGCAACTACAATTATGGAAGAGGACAAAACAATCCTTCTAGCAATGGACTCGGTGGCAATAGGCGTGATAGTATTAATGGAAACTCTAATAAAAACACAACAAAATAAAATATCGGTAATTCAAGACCATACGATCCAAATGGTATAACTAAAGAAATACCATCCACTTAATTAGTGGATGGTATTATATTGTAAATTTAATTAGTATGAATCATTCCTATGCAACAACTCCTCTATTGCTATCATATTTTTCGTACTCTTTATTTTCCATTATTTTAATTATTCTTTCTACCATTTCATAGACATCTTCATAGGAAGTATAAAGAGCGATTGGAGCAAGTCTTATAATGTTAGGAAATCTAAAATCAGGTATTACGTTGTTGGCTTTTAAGGCCTTCGCAATTCTTATAGCATCATCATGTTCTAAAGCTACATGTCCTCCCCTCATGCTGTCATCCACTGGATTACCATAGCTAAAGCTGTATTTTTTTAATTTTAAATCTATTAGGTACATCATGTATGCAGTTAAAGTTAAAGATTTTTCCCTTACATTGTCAATTCCTGCTTCTTCGAACATTCTTAAACTTCCCTCAATAGGAGCCATGCTTAAAATTGGCTGTGTTCCTGTTTGCCATCCACCTGCATATTCAGCATGATCAAAATCCTGACTTAAATCAAACTGAGTTTGTTTGTTGTTGCCTTGCCACCCTGCTAATCCTGGCTGCATTTTAAAATGTTTTCTATTTATATACAATCCTGCAATAGCTCCTGGACCACCATTAATATATTTATAATTGCACCACATAGCAAAGTCGCAGTCTATATCTTTAAAATCGTGATGAACACTTCCTATGGAATGACAAAGGTCAAATCCCACATATATGCCTTTTTTATGTGCTGCAACAGTAATCTTTTTCATATCCACAAGTTGAGAACTTCTGTATAAAACTGATGGCAACAGTATTAAACACACATCATCTGTCATAGCCTCTATCATATCATCTTCATAAATATATTTACCATCTCTGCTTTTTACAACCTTTAAACATTTTTCTGGATCATATCCATGTATTTTAATTTGGCTGTAAACAGCATATTTATCAGTTGGAAAATTTATATCATCCATTA
>JBGUET010000437.1:0-2028 GCA_041821225.1 Sedimentibacter sp. | reverse complement strand
AGATTTTGACGTTTCAAAATTAAGATATGGAAAAATAATAATAATGACAGATGCTGATGTAGACGGTGCACATATTCGTACACTGCTATTGACATTTTTCTACAGATACATGAAAGAATTAATACAAGATGGTCATGTTTATGCTGCTCAGCCGCCACTTTATAGAGTTAAAAAGGGTAAATTTGAGCAATATGTATATAGTGATGCAGAACTGAACAAAGTTTTAGAGGAAATTGGAAGAGACAATAAATATGAAATACAAAGATACAAAGGTCTTGGAGAAATGGATGCAGTACAACTTTGGGACACTACAATGAATCCTTATGACAGAATTCTTATAAGAATCAACGAGGAAGATGCAATGGAAGCAGATGAAACATTTAACATGCTTATGGGAGATAAAGTTGCTCCTAGAAGAGAATTTATAGAACAAAATGCAAAATATGCAAAGAATATAGATATATAGGCTGAGAGGTTAAAAATGAGCGAAATTGAAGATAAAAGCAAAATTATAGATGCAAATATTAACGAAGAGATGAGAAAATCTTATCTGGACTATGCTATGGCTGTAATAGTTTCAAGGGCGTTGCCAGATGTAAGAGACGGTTTGAAGCCTGTTCATAGAAGAATTCTTTATTCTGCTAGTGAACTTGGACTTTCCCCTGATAAACCCCACAAGAAAAGTGCACGTATTGTCGGAGATGTACTTGGTAAGTATCATCCACATGGGGATACGGCAGTTTATGATGCCATGGTTAGATTGGCTCAAAAATTTTCAATGCGTTATCCATTAATAGACGGACATGGAAATTTCGGTTCAATAGATGGTGATGGAGCAGCAGCAATGCGTTACACAGAAGCCCGAATGTCAAAAATGGCCATGGAGCTGTTAAGAGATTTCAACAAAGATACAGTAGATTTCAGACCTAACTTTGACGAAACGTTAAAAGAACCAGTTGTTTTACCTAGCCGTTTTCCAAATTTACTTGTTAATGGGTCATCAGGAATAGCCGTTGGTATGGCAAGCTCTATTCCTCCTCAAAATCTTGGGGAAGTTGTCAATGGAGTTATTGCATATATAGATAACCCGGAAATAGATATACCTGGATTGATGCATTACATAAAAGGACCGGATTTTCCTACAGGTGCTATTATAGTGGGAAAGGAAAATATTAGAAATGCCTATATGACCGGAAGAGGCATGGTAAAAGTAAAATCGAAAATTGAAATAGAAGAAATGAAAAACAACAAGAGCCGTATTATAGTAACGGAGCTACCATATCAAGTAAACAAGGCAAGGCTTATTGAAAAAATAGCTGAACTTGTAAAAGACAAAAGAATTGACGGCATTACTGACCTGCGAGATGAAAGTGACAGAGATGGAATGAGAATGGTAATTGAGGTAAAAAGAGATTATAATCCAAATATTGTGGTTAATAATTTGTATAAACATACTCAACTCCAGGATAATTTTAGCATTATAATGATTGCACTTGTAAATAATGAGCCAAAAGTTTTAAATTTAAAAGATATGATTTATTACTATGTGGAGCATCAAAGAGAAATAATAGTAAGAAGAACAAAGTATGATTTAAGTAAGGCAGAAGCAAGGGCTCATATAGTTGAAGGTCTTCGTATTGCTATTGAAAATATTGATGAAGTTATTAAAATAATAAGAGCTGCTTATGATGACGCTGAAATGAGATTGATGGAAAGATTTAATTTGTCAGAGATTCAGGCAAGGGCCATCATCGATATGAGGCTTAGACGTTTACAAGGTCTTGAAAGAGAAAAATTAGATGCAGAATATGAAGAATTAATTAAAATGATAAATAAATTTAAAGAAATTCTTGCCAATCAACATTTAGTAGATCAAATAATCAAGGATGAACTTAAGGAAATAATGAACAACTACTATGATGAAAGAAGAACTGAAATCATAGCTGATGATGGGGAAATAAACGTAGAAGACTTGATTGAAGAAGCAAATGTTGCAATAACTCTTACAAACTTCGGATATATAAAAAG
>JBGUET010000436.1:0-2051 GCA_041821225.1 Sedimentibacter sp. | reverse complement strand
GTGAGAAACAAAGAAAATATTTCTTCTATAGTCATGCCTATGGCAATGGCAGCGCATCCGTATTCTAAGCCTTGTGGAAGAAAAATATTCATGATTGAAAGAACAACAAATATTCTCACAAGTTGTTCTGTTATTTGAACGATGGATGGCCTTACTACTTTTCTCAAAGCAAAAAAATATCCCTTATAGCACGAAGATACAGCGATAAAAGGTAGGCTGGGGGCAAGGTACATAAGGGAAAGCACCGTTCTATCATCTTTTAATATATTAATACCTATGTAATCTGCAAAATAAAACAGTATGAACGCAGATAATGAACCTGTAAAAAAAGAAAGAACAACTGATTGGGAAAGAACTTTTTTTGCATTTGAATAATTGCCTAGGGCAAGTTCCTCGGAAATAAGCCTTGAAACTGCAAGCCTTATGCCTGAGGTTGCCAATGTAACCATGAGAAAATAAATAGACAGTATGAGCTGGTACAGTCCGATTCCTTCTGCTCCTAAAATATTAGCAATATATATGCGAAATGCCATTCCTACCACTCTAATTATTGTAGTAGTAGCTGTTAATATAATTGTACCTAAAATAATATCATTCTTTTTCATAACCTACCTCAAATTATATGTTCATATAATAATATGCTTAAGAATGAAATAAAGAATTAATAATTAAGAAATAACAATTATATTAGTAAGGGAATAATTTCATATTTTTTATAATACGTCAATACAATATAACGTATTTTATACAACATATTAGAATTTGTATTGCAAATATTTTTATTTTAATATATAATTAATATAAATAAAAAAGGTAGGCTGATTAATTTGAATAATCCATTATTAAATATAAGCAATACATTGAAAAAAACCAGATTCGAGAATGGTCTAACTTTGGAAGAAACTGCCAACTTGACTGGTGTAAGCAAGGCGATGTTAGGTCAAATTGAAAGGGCCGAATCAACACCTACAATATCAACATTGTGGAAAATTGCAACTGGTCTTAAAATATCTTTTTCAGAGCTTTTGAGCACAAACCAAGAAAGTAACTCTTCAATTAATATTGAAGAATTAGAACCGGTGTATGAATCAGAGGATAAAATGCTTTTATACAATGTTTTTCCTTTTGACCCCATAACAGGATTTGAATATTTTTATATAAAACTGCTTCCAGGGGCCCATCACCTATCTACACCTCATAAGCCATTAACTCAAGAGTATGTTGTAGTGACAGAAGGTAAATTGGATGTTATTGTTGGCAGTAAAAAACATGTGTTGCAATCTCCATCTGCCTTTTCATTTAGGGCAGATATACAGCATTCTTACAGTAATCCATACGAAAAAGAGGTCGTATTTCAAAACATAGTAAAGTATTAATATCCAGAATATTATTATTCTGGTTTAATTTTAAATGCTCAATACGCTATAACGCACACATTATGTTAAAACATATTAGAAGGAGAAAATTATGCTTACTAAAAGAATTGAAGATGCAAGACAAAATTACATTAATTCTAAACCAGCTATTTCTTATGAAAGGGCAAGAATTTGGACTGAATCCCATAAAAAAACTGAAGGCGAAGCAATTTCTATAAGAAAGGCAAAAGCTTTCAAAGACACTTGTGACCAGTTAGAACTAAAAATATTTGATGGTGAATTAATTGTGGGGGCAACTGGAGAGTTTAGAAAATGCGGAATTCTAACTCCTGAATTTTCATGGACATGGGTTGACAGGGAGATGGACAATTTTGATAAGAGGGTCCAAGATCCTTATGAAATGACGGACCAGCAAAGAGATTATGTGAGACAAAATATTTTTCCTTATTGGAAGGGAAAATCTCTTGAAGAATCATTTTTAGCTCAGCTACCAAAAGATACGGCGAAAGTTGTAGTTGACACAGGGATTGTTGACAGTGATTCTAAATGGAGGCAAGCAGTTGGAGAAATAACGCCTGATTATGAGGATGTATTGTTCAAAAAAGGATTTGGTGGAATTATAAAGGAAGCAAAAGAACATATTGAAAATTTAACTGATGTTACAGCTGAGAACAT
>JBGUET010000435.1:0-2061 GCA_041821225.1 Sedimentibacter sp. | reverse complement strand
AAAACTCTATCAGCCTTTACTGCTTCATCCATGTAATGGGTGATCAACAATATAGTTTTCCCATTAGCATTGAGTTTTTTCAATGTTTCCATTACTTCTTTTCTGCCTGAAGGGTCAAGCATGGCAGTAGGTTCATCTAATATTATACAGTCAGAATTGAGAGCAAGTATTCCTGCTATTGCAATTCTCTGCTTTTGTCCCCCTGAAAGTAAATGAGGTGGTCTTTTCCTATATTCATACATACCAACAGCATTTAAAGCATCATCAACTCTTTTCCTAATCTCAGAAGATTCAACACCTAGGTTTTCTGGACCAAAAGCAATGTCTTCCTCAACAATTGTAGCAACAAGTTGATTGTCAGGATTTTGAAAAACCATGCCAGCAGCCTGTCTTATGTCCCACAGTTTAGAATCATCTGCTGTATCCATACCTTTTACATAAATTCTGCCTTCCGTTGGAAGTAATATTGAATTAATAAGTTTTGCAAGGGTAGATTTTCCCGAACCATTATGTCCTATAATCGCTGTAAACTCACCATATTTTATATTCAGACTAACATCGTTAACAGCATAACTAGAGTCTTCCTTGTTGTACTTAAATTTAACATTTTCTATTTTTATTATGTAGTCGTCCATTATACACCTATATTTCAATTATATTCTGCGTCTTAAACGTCGCATTAAGATAATATCATCATTCACATTATTTTACAACATTAAATTATGTGACAAGTAAAAATCCCACAGGAAAAAATTCCTGTGGGATTAAGACAATTCTTATACTAATTCAATTATCGCCATTTCTGCTCCATCGCCTCTGCGTGGTCCCAATTTTAGAATTCTAGTGTATCCACCGTTTCTATCACTGTATTTAGGAGCAACTTCTGCGAACAACTTATATACTGCATCTTTGTCATACAAATAAGCTATTGCTTGACGTCTTGCATGTAGGTCTCCTCTTTTGCCAAGAGTAATTGTTTTTTCTGCAACTCTTCTTAATTCTTTAGCTCTTGTTATTGTAGTAACAAGTCTACCATTATTAATTAAGTCAGCAGTCATATTTCTTAACATTGCTACTCTATGGTCCGTTGTGATCCCAAGCTTTCTGTGACTACCCATGCTTAGTCCTCCTTTTTACAACTAATTATCATTTTTCCTTAGAGATAATCCTAATTCTTCAAGTTTCTTAGCTACCTCATCTAAAGACTTCTTACCAAGGTTTCTTACTTTCATCATATCATCTTCAGACTTATATGTAAGTTCCTCAACAGAATTAATTCCTGCTCGCTTTAGACAATTGTAAGATCTAACTGATAAATCAAGTTCCTCTATTGTCATTTCTAAAACTTTTTCTTTTTCATCTTCTTCTTTTTCAATCATTATTTCTACATCGTTTATATGCTCAGTCAATGATATGAACAAGTTAAGATGTTCATTTAATATTTTTGCACCTAATGAAACTGCTTCTTCAGGTTCAATAGTACCATTAGTCCAAATCTCAATTGTCAATTTGTCAAAATCTGTTCTGTTTCCAACTCTAGTATCTTCTACTGAGAAGTTTACTTTTTTAACAGGTGTATAGATTGAATCAATAGGGATAACTCCAATTGCTTGGGTATCCTTCTTGTTTCTTTCTGCTATGGCATATCCTCTTCCTTGTTCCATTTCCATCTCAATTATGAGTTCAGAACCTTCTTCCAAGGTAGCAATAACCATATCTTCATTGATAATATCAACATCCCCGCCTGTTATTATATCCGCTGCTGTAACAACCTTAGGACCTTTTGCATCTATTAAAAGCTGTACTGGTCCAGGTACGTTCATTTTAGCAGCTAGATTCTTAATATTAAGAATTATTTCTGTTACGTCTTCTCTTACTCCTGGTATTGTAGAAAATTCGTGCAATACTCCTTGGATGTTGATAGATGTAACAGAAGCTCCTGGTAACGATGAAAGAAGTATTCTTCTGAGTGAATTTCCTAGTGTTGTTCCGTAACCTCTTTCAAGTGGTTCAACAACTATTTTACCATATGTGTTATCATCATTTTTTTCAATTAATGTA
>JBGUET010000434.1:0-2074 GCA_041821225.1 Sedimentibacter sp. | reverse complement strand
TCATTTGCACCACACATTTTGATTTTTTATTAATACTTTTTAATAAATCTAAATCCCGCAATATCCGTTGAGATTTCGTCTGTATTGCAAGTCCAAATTCATATTTATCAATAATTTCCAAACATTTTCTTGTCATCAGCAAAGTTTCTTCATAATGAATATATGGATCACACATAGCTCCTGTGCCAATCATACATTTCTTCCTTTTAGAACGTAATCGGTTTTCCAAAAGTTCTGGTGCATTCTGCTTGACTTCAATATCTTCAAAATCATGGGTAAAATTATAACATCGACTACGACTGTCACAATAAATACATCCGTGGGTACAGCCTCTATATATATTCATTCCATTCTGCGCAGATAATATTCCTCTAGCTTCTACAAAATGCATATGAAACCTCCTTAATATACTTTTAATATCGATTGTAATTTATCTCTAATCTGCATTCTAAACTCTATTGGTTCTAGAACCTCACAATCCTCTCCATAACTAATAAGCTGGTACATAAACCACTCACTATTGGGGAATATTCCCTCCACTAAATAACTCCCGTCCGAAAGTCTTCTATAGTTTTCAAAATCATCACATACTCGATAAGCTGCTTTATTTTTTATCTTAAGTTTCACCTTGATACGTTCCGTTTTATCCATACTATCTTCATGAGATAAAATATCTTTTGGACATTTTCTTGTAAATGTATCTTCAAGAACCATCAATTCATTTATTCTTTTTAATTTGAAGAATCGATAGTCCTCCCTCTTTTTACAATATCCGTATAAATACCATGAAACTCCCTTGAAAACTAATTTCAATGGCTCAACTACTCTAGAAATTGCTTCTCCTTTTGTACTGGTGTATAAAAAATGAACCTCTCTTTTTCTAAGTATCGCCGATTTTATATTTTGAAAAAGAGCTGTTTCTCTTTCTCCATCAGACCAAAACCCAAAGTCTACTTCAATCCAATCAGCATCAACGCCTCCAAATAAATTTCCTAGTCTTCGTAGTACTGTGTTAGTGTCTTCTAAATTCACAGACTTTATTGCATATAAAGATGATAGTATTTCTTTTCTTTCCAGTTCCGTAATAACTGCTTTGTTAAGTACAAACCCAGGTAATAAGGCAATTCCTCCCCCTTTTCCTTTATTCATATATACTGGAATCCCGGATTCTGAAAGCGTATCAATATCTCTATATATCGTTCTTGTTGATACTTCAAAACGTCCTGCTAACTCCTTTGCTGTCACGCTTTCTTGTTCTAATAATATATATATAATTTCAAACAATCTATTTATTTGCATAATTTCTCCTTATGCGCTGTTATAATGGTATAACTATAAGCATTTACAGTAATAACACATCCATCAATATGAATATACCAGTTTTTTCCTCGTCGAATGATTTGTGCATTAGGAAGTGCGATTTTCTTTTTACAGAACTCTACTTCATTACATGATTCTAGGAAAAGATTTCTTGTAATACGTACCACCCCTAATTCTGTTGTATGTAACTTATCTATATTTTGAAGCAATTCATTCTGCATTTTTTATCTCCTTCATCCTTTTGGTCCAAAATCTATTTGTATACTTTAATTGGATGTCTTATCACAGTTTTACACTTTTCAACATTTGTCTTTCTTGGATCAGATAAATATATTTCATGATGTAATCTCTGACTAGTAAAATCATTCTCATATTTTTGTTCTATTAAGAATTGATCCATCTTTGCCACTGTAGCAGGTTCATCATTGAAGCTTCCAATATGCATTATTTGAACACACAATCCTTCTACTATTGTAAGAAATTCTGCATCAGAACAGTCTATTTTCTTTTTACAACTTGCTTCTTGTACTGCCCATTTAAAATTTTCCTCAGTTATAAAATCAGGGAGTCTAATTACCGAAATCCATTGAAATGTTTCCTTATTTGTATAATCTACGCCGTCGTTCATTCCGCTCTGCCACCAAAACCCTTCTAGTGGCGGCACAACATAATCAAAGAAACCGTCTATTTTATAATTTCCTTTATAGCTCATTTTTAATGTATATGCGATAGCGTACAATATTCCAATTGCCTT
>JBGUET010000433.1:0-2079 GCA_041821225.1 Sedimentibacter sp. | reverse complement strand
TCCTGTTGGTGGCTCTAACTCTCTAAAAACTCCTTGTAAATCGTAAATATCAAAGAGAATTGGCAGTCCGTTCATTTGCTCATATTGTCTAGCTTCACGAATAAAATACTCGCTCCATCGGCTCGGATTGACTTCTCTATGACGTTTAACCATTCCTACTAATTCTTTTTTATTTTTACTTCTCCATGCATAATATGGGGCTACGATGTCACGATTAAAGTACTTTTGAAATAGGTTATTAATTTTGACATCTGATAAACTTTCCACAAGGTCATCACCAAAAG
Organism: Sedimentibacter sp.; assembly: GCA_041821225.1. Classification (GTDB taxonomy): domain Bacteria; phylum Bacillota; class Clostridia; order Tissierellales; family Sedimentibacteraceae; genus Sedimentibacter. The sequence goes on along the minus strand of JBGUET010000433.1, from coordinate 1,795 downwards.
CATTTTGTAATATTCTTCTATCTTTAATCGAATATTCAACTCTCATTATGCTCTGTCCTGAGTTTTCAATTTCTCCAATGTCTTGTAACTGCTTTCCTTTGTTATACACTTTTATTTCTATGCTACTATTCTTTACTAGAGCAGTTTCTAACGTATCTTTATTCGTCTTCATGTTCGCTTCGTGCCACGTTGCGTACTTAATGGCATTATTGCTTGAAGAACACCCAAAACGTTTAGGTGATACATTTCGAATCATCATTAGAATAGCTTGTTTATAATTCTCATATGGTTCATCTAAAAAGAATGTGGCATTTAATTCTAGTTTTTTAACTTTTATTTTTGAATAATCTGCCTTTATTGTGTATGTGTTTTCTAAATAGTCAAATACTGCCTTAATTCTGTCTTTGTATTCTTCTGTATTTAGATTTTGCAAATTATTATCGCTACCTGACACCATAAGTTCAAGAGTGGTATTAATAAAGTGTTTATTATGTAAATTGCTATAGTTAAATTCCACCTTCATTCGACCTAGAAATTTATCTATAATAACTAGTTTACCTAATCTTTCTCCTGATTCTAGTAAGATAGGGGAATTTTCGTTTAATTCAAATTGCACATTTTTAAAACTAGTTAGTTTATTTGCATCTAGTGAAATAAGTGGAAAATCATAAAGTACGCTTCTGTCAATTCCAACTCTTTTTATAAGTATTCTTCTGTTTATATTCAATAGTAAATCTCCTTTGATGTTGTTGGCGCACAACAAAAGAGAAGAAGGACTTGTCCTTGCTTTAATTAAATTTTTAATTTCTATGGGGATTTCATAAGATTATCGGATATATCACAAAATATTTTTTACAAGTGTATTGCAAAATTCTAATTTTATGGTATAATGGTGACAACAATTCGTAACCTTATGTGTCCGTCTGCCCTTTCGTTGGGCTATAAGTTAATAGGACAAAAAATTAAATAGTAATTATGTGAAGCTAGCAAGAACTTGCTGCTCACACCTTTTTTTTATAATTTTTTTAGGTATCTCACTACCAAACGAATTATAAAAATCGAACTAATAACAATATGGTGTTTAAATTATTTAATCACCTACCTACCTTTCTCAAAATTATATCTATATGAAAGCAAGTGCACTGGAATGCAATTGCTGAATTGTAAATATGGTTCATTGTCTAAAAAACGATAGACTGGTGGCGTAAATAGGCACAGTCGTGGATAACGCATATATTATAACACATATCCTTGTAAAAGTGTGCACAAAGATAATTTATTTTTGTGCTTTTTTTTGTGCATTTTCACCAAGTAAAGTGTGCTTATATATATCGGCATAATGTTTCAAATACTTAATAGCAAAAAAGAGATTTTTTAATATATTTTTTCTTTACCATATGAGCCTAAATAGGGCTTATTTTTATTTAAGCTATACTTTATACCTAAAACATGTTTAAAACGCTCTGAGAGGTCTACAGACGTTCAGAACAGGTCTATATGCATCTAAATTCATTTGTAGAATCAAATATCCATTTCATGTGCCTTTTACTTGAAATTGCTAAAAGAAAGCACCCTCATTAGGTGCTGATCTTTATAGTGTCCCCCGATACGATAGTTAAAACGTAAATTCTAGTCGGTGTTTACAAATAAGTACATTATGTAAAAAATCCTAGAAGTAATTATATATCTACTTCTAGGATTTTAAAATGCACTGTTTTATTTGATTATTAAATTATTTTTCTTTTAAAAGGGGAATAATAACATATTAGCAAAATAATATTTAAAAGTTCCTACA
>JBGUET010000432.1:0-2093 GCA_041821225.1 Sedimentibacter sp. | reverse complement strand
ATTCCTAATATGACATAGGCAACAAGTTTTTTTATTACATTATTGTCTTCACCAAACTCTACAGTATCAGCAAATCTAAAGTATTGTTTTTATATATATTATTTCAATAATTCCTCAAGGTTCATCATAACATGAGACACCTGTGCTTGCTGCTCCTCAGTCAATGTAGTCTTCACAACATCTTCTACTATTACTCGGATATTTATTTCAGTTTTTTATCTGTGTCAATTGCCGAGTTGCATTAAATAAATATTTTATATTCATTCGTGACTTAATTACAGATATTTTTTAAAAATTGTTTTATATATTAAATATTGTATTTGCATCTTAAGGAGGAAATAATGAAAAAAGTAGTTATAATTGGTGGTGGTGTTGCTGCCAAAGCATTTGCGATTGCATCTCTTCAAATCAACAAAGATTATGAATATATAATGATACGCAACAATAAGAGAGGTCCCATTCCATGTGGAATACCATATTCAATTGGAACACTAAAAGATCCTAATGACAATCAGTCACCTGATAAGGAAATGGTTGCCGAAGGTTTGAAACTAATTATTGATGATGTCAATTGTATCAATCGAACAAATAAAACAGTTGAAACTAATAGCAATGGCAGTATACCATACGATCAGCTTGTCATAGCAACTGGTTCAAATCCTGTTATACCGCCATTCCCAGGAAAAGAGCTTTCGGGAATTTACGCAATAGAAAAAGATTTGGACAAAATTATATCTTTAAAAAAAGAAGTTGAATCCGCAAATTCCATAGTGATTGTGGGTGGAGGCTTTATCGGTATTGAATTGGCAGATGAAATAAGCAATTTAAAGAATAAAAAAATAACCTTGGTGGAATTGGCTCCCCATTGTCTCAGTGTAGCTTTTGAACCTAATTACAGCGCTGAAATAGAAAATATCTTAAGAAACAAAGGCATTGACGTTCGTACTGGCGTTTCCGTACAAGGGTTTAAAGGAGATAAAAATGTTTCTTCAGTAGAAGTCAGTACAGGAGAATCACTTGATGCTGACTTGGTGTTCCTAGTTATTGGAACTTCTCCTAGCTCAGCAATTGCACAAGCTTGCGGACTTGAATGTGATGAAAGAAAAGCTGTTAAGGTTGATGCTCGACAGCACACATCAGATCCTGACATAATGGCAATTGGAGATTGTGCTTCCAAAGTTGACTTGTACACAAATGGTACAAGCAACATACGCCTCGCATCAATTGCAGCCAAAGAAGGCCGCAATGCTGCTTACCATCTTAATAAAGGCAAAGAAATTCTAAATCCTGTAGGAATCACAAACTTGTTTTCAACTGCTGTCAGCGGAAAATATTTTGGAGCAGCAGGAATGACAAAACAGCAAGCTCAAAATACAGGCTACAGTGTTATTGAAATAGAAGTAAGCGAGTTCAACAGACATCCCGGAAAATTGCCAGGAGCTGTAAAATTTGAAAGCAAATTTTTCTTCTCTGAAGATGATTTGCTGCTTCTCGGTGCCCAAATCTCAGGGAACGAACAGGTTGCTGAAATGATTAATGTAATAGGAATTGCTATACAAAACAAGGCTTCTGCCAAAGATTTGTACGCTTACAATTACGGTACGCATCCTATGGGAACAGCGTCACCAAACAAATATATAATTCATCAGGCTGCTTTAAAAGCCTTAGCTACAAAGAACTAGTATATTGACATAGCCTCTGTACTTAAGAATACAGGGGCTATATTTGTAATTTTCGTTAGGAGACTTTTTGGAATTTATTTTTTCTTTATTGTTGAAGGTCACTTTTTCCTAAGTAACCTTTAAAAAAAATTTGATCCCGACCATTGAGTTTTGCATGATACATTGCTTTATCTACATATATGATTGCTTCTTCAGGGCTTGTAAGCAACTTAGGTTCTAGGGTTACAACGCCAATACTGGTTGTCACAACTTTTGAAATGGTCGATTGCTCATGAGGTATAGCAAGGTTTTCAATGGCTATTCTAAGCTTCTTAGCAAACACAACGGCGCCTTCTTCATCGGTTTCCGGTAATATCACAAAAAATTCTTCTCCACCATAACGTGCTACTGTGTCACCTGACCGTATCACTG
>JBGUET010000431.1:0-2119 GCA_041821225.1 Sedimentibacter sp. | reverse complement strand
ATATTTGTGTAGACTTGCAGTAAAAAAAAGAAAAGCAGCCGATAAAAAATCAGATAAAATAATTGATAATACATAACCAACAACGCCTAATTTAAATACTACAAGAAATAAAACTGTAAATACAGTTGTAGTTATTGTGCTTAGTAACCCATCAAACGCGTAAAGACGAATCATATTTTTAGACCTTACAAATTGAGAGCACAACGAGCGAAGGCAGGACATTAAAACAAAAAAATAAATAATAATCGTATATTCTGAAATATATCGAACTTTAGACACTAGTGGTTCAAATAATAAAAATAAAACAAACCCGCCCAAGATGGTTGCTAAACCAGTTGTAAAAACATCGCTTTTCTTTACGCTTCTATCTAGCCCAAATCTTATTACTCCATTAGTAATTCCAATAGATACAATTGGAATCAATAAATTAGATGTTTGAATTACAAGGTCTACAACACCATAGTCTCCATTTGTTAGAGTACGAGTATATAGTGGTAAAAGCAAAAAAACTAGTATTTTTGAACTAAAAGTGCCCATCCCAAAAATAAAAGTATTATAAATTAATTTTTTATATTTTTCCAATCTTACTACCTCTGCAATATGTTTGTCATGCATATAATATTTCCATATTATCATTAAGTCAACATATATTATTAGCTTATTTTATAGATTTTTTAATTGATTTTGCATTAAAACCCCAACAATATCTGCAAATCTTTCAGTTGAGCTTATTCTTACAAAATTGTGACCATATATTTTTTTTGCAGAAGCCAAATCCTTATCTTCACCTGTGAAAACACATAAAATTGGAACTCCATTGTTATTTCCTTTTTTAACTTCCAAGGCTGTATCATTAACACCTGCTGCTCCTGAATATTGGCTGTGAACAGGCATAATTCCCGTAATTGGATTGCTTTCTATGTCATTAGGTTTACAATCAGACAAGACAATAAGTATTTTATTATCACTTAATGAATCCTTCATCATATTTAACGATGTCCGTATAGCTAGCCCATCCCTATTGCAACCCTTAGTATTGTAATTGAAAATCCTATCATTTTTATCTGTTTCGTTGTAATCGCGATACAAGCTTATTATTGTATAATCTCTGAGACTACTGAAGGAATACACTCTTACAGGAATTTGGCATTGGGTAAAACTTTCTGCAATAATGTAACCTTGAGATGCAATAATTTCCTGTCTTTCCACTTGAGATGCAGATGCATCAAGCATTATGTCAACGGATATATTACCCATATCATTATTAGAATTTTTTACAAAAATCTTATTGTCATTAATATAAATATTTCTCCATATTTTTTCTGCTGCAAGTTTTCCGTACTTGGACCTACTAGCAGATGATTCAAAATACAAAAGCATTATATTCATAATTTTGTTTTTAAGCTTTGAAATGCTGCTGTAATTTTTTGCATAGTTGTCATTGTAATAATTCATATTTATTTCTCTTTGCTCTAAAGAAACTTTTTTATGATATATTAAATCGGCATCATTGCCTACACTTGTGTCAAATTCTCCTCTAGTGAAGTGAAGATGTGATTTTTTGTGTTTTCCAACACATAGTCTTTGTTCTAATTCTTTCGTTTTTACCTCAGTCACTATTGAAGAACCAAAATATTTATGTATGTAATTTCTGTCTGTATTATATTTTACTTCTTTTGAATTAGAGATAATTGTAAATTTTTTATAACGTTCATCATCTTTTAGAAAATTTATATTCCTGGATGTTTCGGCAGATTCTATTTCCATGTCTTCCATTGAAATGTTTTCAGAGTCAGCAAGTTTTTCTTTTCTAGATACGCTTCTCACTTCCACGACTTTTTTGTTTTTATTGTTTTTTACTACGGGAACATCATATTGACCATAATTGAATCTAAAATATGTTTTAATTACTTGGTTCATCTTCTGTATAATCTGCTCAGTATTCATGTTTTCATCAAATTCAAGGTCATTTAAAATGTTTAATAACCTTCCATTTATTTCTGGTTCCTGCCCTAATGCCCTCATATAATGAGCTTTGCTAATCTCTTTTAAAATTCTATTTTCAGGAGCCACTTCACTGTTTAACACCTTAATAGCATAATCTATACGCAATTTTTCT
>JBGUET010000430.1:0-2119 GCA_041821225.1 Sedimentibacter sp. | reverse complement strand
AGATTCTTGGCAATGAAAAAAATGGCATTAGAGCATCCAATAATTGAAACAGGAAGAAAATTAAGAGCTATGATGCCATGGATAAACCAAGCAGCTGAAGGTCAAGAATAGAAATAGTGGAAGGCATTGCCTTCCACTATTTTTATTCTATGTGCTGCTCATAGATGCTTGATAATTAATATAGTCATCCATAGAATTGTTTGCTTTTGTGGCTACTATAATACCATCACATATTATTTCTGCCATTTCATAGATGATGGAAAGCCTAGTGTCTTGCACTAAATCATGAAATTCCTTTTCACTTGTATCAACAACTCCAATTATTGAAACATCTCCTATCTCAGGCAAAAATTTGCCAATACCTTTGCCTGGTGTAATAGGCCCTTCTCTTATTTCTATTATTCCTTGATTTTTCTTGTTGCTCAAACAAGCATCTATTGCAATAATTTTATCATAATTTTTCTTTTTTAAAGTTTTTATATATTCATTTATATTCATTGCATGAACAGGGTTATTTAATGTTCCATAAATGTCACCGTTAAAATTTTCCTTCAACAGCAGTGTTCCCACAAGTGGTCCTAGACTGTCTATGATACATTTGTCCGTGCCTATACACACAAGAGCAAAATTGTCTTTCATGTGTTCAGCTAAATAATTTCCTATCTTCAAGGCTGCAAAACTATTCTTGTAATGGACTTCTATTGGATTCAAGCAAAACACCCCCTATGTATATTAGTATATACAGGTAGGGTGTCTATTATGTACATTCACAATTATAAATTATTTTTATGGATAAAATTTCAATAATAGGCTTCATGTATTTTTCTATCAAAATAAAATATAATAATTTATATAATAGTATAATTAATTGTGATTTATTTATTTTAATTGACACCCTTGAACAAAGACAATATAATTAATTCATTACGAATTAAGGATGAATATGTGGAAAATTATATAAAAAGAACCGTAAAAGTAATGTTTGGTCTCGTCTTGTACTCTATAGGTTTGCTGTTAAGCATTCAAGCCAATATAGGATTAGCACCATGGGATGCTTTTGGAATAGGAATATCAAAATTAACTGGCATTTCTTATGGAAATGTTAGTATATTGACAGGAATAATTATTTTAATAGTAGTAGTTTTAAAGTTAAAAGAAAAAATTGGAATTGGAACCATATTAAATACTGTTCTCATAGGCGTTTTTGTTGATATATTAATTCCGTTAAAAATAGTTCCTCAAATGACAAATTTTTTCTTAGGCTTATTAATGCTTCTAGCAGGTCAAGTTGTAATTAGTTTTGCAAGCTATTTCTATATAAGTCCTGGTCTTGGCTGTGGCCCAAGAGACACACTTATGGTAGGTCTTGGAAAGCAGTTTCCAAATGTACCAATAGGTGCCATCAGAGGATTAATAGAAGGAACTGTTTTATTGATTGGTTTCCTTTTAGGAGCAAAGGTAGGTATTGGTACGATAATTGCAGTATTTGGTATCAGCTTTATTTTGCAGACAACATTTAAACTATTGCATTTTGATATTAAAGCAGTTGAACATGAAAGCATTTTTGAAACAATGAAAAATTTAAAAGTAATATTTGCAAAATCTAATGAAAATTTTTGATTTGTTGATGTACTACCAGATTTTATATTTTATTGAACTTCAATTTCTTCTAGAAGAATCTGTGATCCTTTTACATAGCAAGCTGTTCCCAAACATACGCTAACTCTATTCTCACCTTTTGGTATAAATGAAAACTGAGAGTAGAATGTAGCTACCCCATATATTTCTGCAAGTGGGGTAGACAGCTCTTTAGAAATCAATAACAATATTTCCTTCGGCAAGTATCCAAATAATTCTTGCGCTTGTTGAAATACTGGCATAAGTGGTCCAGGTGAGTCTTTTTTATCAATTAGCATTTTTTTAAAGCTCATTATTTCATCATAAAACTTTTTTTGTTCAAACTTAAACTCCATTATTTTCCTCCCTATTGTCTTATATTTAAAAAATTCATATTGTTATTTAAAGAAATATATATTTTAAGATTATAATAATTTAAGAATATTTTCAATTTAGTTAAAACCATATCAAACTCTGACAATTAAGCTTCTTCAAGTTTTAA
>JBGUET010000429.1:0-2123 GCA_041821225.1 Sedimentibacter sp. | reverse complement strand
AATGGTATCAACAATATATTTATCATCCGATTTCCCTTTGCAAGTTTTAATTTCATTTATTACTGCATCCATATATTCGTTTTCTAATTCATCATTCCATTTAACTGAATAGAAGTCACAATAATTGCATTTTTGTTTGCAAAATGGAATATGTACATAAATACCTAGTTTTTTCATAATACCTCCGAAGTTAAGTCAAATCTGGGGACGGTCCTTTTTGTTTGATAGTTTTTATTTCATTTCATCGCAGGCATACATAATTGCTGCTGCAGCCACAACTCCAGCTGTTTCTGTCCTTAAAATTCTCTTGCCTAATGTTACGATATTAGCTCCAATTTCTTTTAACATTTCAATTTCCCTAATATCAAAACCCCCTTCAGGACCTATTACTATGTAGTAATTTTGTTTTGGTTGGGCTAAAACATCCTTTAAAAGTCTCATGTCTTCAAGTTCATAGGGAACAATAACCTGTGCATCTTCATTCTTTAATCTAGCCACTAACTCTTTCACAGTGGTTAAACCTTCAACAGTGGGAATAATATTTCTTTTGCTTTGTTTTGCAGACTCTTTGGCTATTTTTTGCCATCTGTCTAATTTTTTTTGCTCTCTATCTTTATCTGTTAGTTTTACCACAGTTCTTTCAGTAATTAATGGGATGAAATTTTTAATTCCTAACTCCACATTTTGCTGAATTATGGTTTCCATTTTAGTTAACTTAGGAATTCCTTGACACAGTGTTATATTAATGTATGATTCATTGTTTGTTTCTATTTCCTCTACAATTTCACAAACTATATCATCCTTGTTTATTTGCTTAATCTCAGCCTTGTATTCATTGCTGTCTGTTACAATAGAAATTTCATCCCCCGCTTGTGCACGCAATATTATTTTTAAATGTCTTGCATCTCCACCAATGACATTTACTCTATTATTTATTATACTATCATTTGAACAAAAGTATCTGAACATCATAACCTCACAGTATTTATTAAATTACAATAATTTTTTTAATGCTATTTCAATTTTGCCGTTAAACAAACCCATTCTTCACTTTGACTTATTTCAATTATTTCTAATCCAAGCCCTTCAAAATCATCAATTACATCTTGTTGATATTTCTTGATAATTCCAGAAGCAATAACCAATCCGCCCTTTTTCAAGAACTTAGGAAATGTCCAACTCATGCCCATTATTATTTGTGCAATAATATTTACTGCAATCATGTCATATTTATTGTTTCCTATTTGCTTTTGCAAATTTTCATCTACAGTAACATCACCACAATAAACTGTAAATCGGTCATTAAGGATATTGTTTAAAGCTGCATTTTCCTTTGCTATTCGAACAGCATTTTCATCAATATCAACACCTACAGCATTTTTCCCTCCAAGCAATATGGCAGCGATGGACAATATACCACTACCACAACCCATGTCTAGCACTTCCATGTCTTCAACCAAATGTTTTGATATTTGTTCTATAGCAAGTCGCGTCGTATGGTGTTGCCCAGTTCCAAAACTCATACCAGGGTCAATTTCCAGAATTATTTTTCCTTCAATTGATTCATTGTATACTTCCCAAGTCGGTTTTATAATAATTTTATCAGAAACAATAAATGGTTTAAAATATTGTTTCCAATTGTTAGCCCAATCTTCGTCATTCAAAACACTTGTTTCAATTTTAAGCCTTCCCAAATCAATATCTTTATTATCATCTTGTAAACTTGCAACAAATTCTCTTATTTTCTTCAATGATTCACTGCCTTGGTTATTCTCAGCAAGATATACCTTTATGCAGCTTTCACAGGTCTTCATCTTTGCTAGTTCTTCGTCATAATAATCCCAGTTCATGGTATCATCTTCTAAAAAATCATCGAACACACTTGCATCTTCTATTACAGCATCATTAATTCCAAGATTTAATAATGCACCATTGATTATTTCGATTCCATTTGTTGTTGTATATATTGAAACTTCAATCCAATTCATAATAAACTCCTTATTTTAAATTATCCGGGCATTGCCATTTTATCTTTATTAAATTATTACAACTTCATGAGTTATTGGTACTGCCTTTCCAATCATAGCAGACGCTCCACAATATTTTTCTAGAGATAAGGTAAC
>JBGUET010000428.1:0-2125 GCA_041821225.1 Sedimentibacter sp. | reverse complement strand
AATTTTAGTGCCATTCATAAAAATGCGAAATGTTTAATTTAAGTCAAATAAATGCTAAGAAATATATCCTGTCATTGAAAAATATTTTAATTATAATTATATTGTGATATTATGTTTTTATAATAGCTAAGCGAGTGTAAAATGAATGAAAAAATTAAATATTAATTATATGAAAGAGCCAAATAAGATTATTAATTATTGGAAAAAGGAAAAAGTAGCTACGATATTCATTGCTATTTTTGGGCTTGCTTATAATATTACAATGGTTTTGGGTCCGATTTATCAAGGAAAACTACTAGATACAGTTGTTGCTAGAAATCTGAATTCGTCTATAAAAACTGGGATATCTTTTATTTCAATTGTGGCAATGATACAGATTTTTAGATATTTTAAGAGGTTTTATATTAGACGTTTTGCCAATAGCACAAGTGCTTCTATGCGATTGATTATTTATAATAATGTAATGAATGAATCTCAAGAGCATTTAGATAAAGAAAATATTGGGAATTTAATGACCAGGGCAATTTCTGATGTGGATTTGTGCGTTGAAGGAATGAGAAAATTCACCACTGAAGTTTTTGATACAGGTGTCATGATGATAACATATTTTATTTCCATGATGTTTTATGATGTTAAAATAACTCTTATGGCAATTGTTTTTATTCCTGTGGCCATGTTGTTGGCAGAAAAACTAAAAAAGGTCATATATAAATATTCTGTTGCTTATAGAAATAAAAGCGGTGAAGTTGCTAGTATTACATACAGTAATATTGAAAATGCCATGCTATTTCGCATAAGCGGCATGGAATTACAAAATAGAATTAAGTACAACAACGAGCTTGAGGATTTGCAGAACAAATCAATTAAGGCAAATTTGTTGGAAAATTCAATGCAGCCAATTTATAATTCAATTGCTATGATTGGAATAGTCATGGTTATTTATATGGGTGGGAATAAGGTTATTAATGGAGTTTGGACAGTGGGTGTATTTTCTGCATACATTGCTATGTTCGGTGATTTGGCTATTAAGGCAAGCAAGGCAGCTAAACTTTTTAATTCTGTGCAAAAATCCCAGGTATCATGGAAGAGAATAAAGCCATACTTGGCAGAGCACAAAGAAAAAGATAAATTTTTGTGCATAAATGATGCAAAAACACTCCTTGAAGTGGATAAACTAAAATTTTGTTATCCAACAAGCAATGAATATATAATAGAAAATATTAGTTTTAATGGAAGACATGGAGAAATTATCGGTGTTACAGGACCAATTGCATCTGGGAAAACTACACTAGGCATTGCTTTGCTAGGACTTTATGATTATGAAGGCAGTATTAAAATTGACGGCAAAGAATTGAAAGATTATTCTTCTTATGAAATAAGCAGCATGATATCATACTTAAGCCATAAACCGCAACTTTTGTCAGATACAATATATAATAATATAACCTTGGGAAATAAAAAGGACATATTGGAAGTTTTAAATCATGTATGTTTCAACGACGATTTAAAAGAAATGCCAGAAGGACAAAATACTTTCACAGGAAACAGTGGCATTAGATTAAGCGGAGGGCAACAAGGAAGAATTGCTCTTTCTAGAACCTTATTAAACAAAAATAAAATTATCATACTTGATGACCCTTTTTCTGCAATAGATATGAAGACTGAAGAAAAAATCATTGAAAATTTAAAAAGCAATTATAAAGAAAGTTTAATAATATTAATTTCTCACAGACTTACTGCATTTGATAAAATAAATAAAATTTTATTTATGCACAATGACAAAACCTTTGAAATTGGAAGTCACCAGGAATTGATGAAAAATTCGTTGCTTTACAAAGAAATTTATAATTTGCAAAGCGCCTTAGGTGATGAAAATGAGAAATAGTTCAGTTAAAAAATCCGCATATGAAACATTGCTTAAAAATAAAATTCTTTCTGCGTTTTTGGTTTTGTTGATAATTGGATTCGTTTTATCAATTTTAATTCCACCGCAAATTTTAAAATATATTATAGATTATAACTTTGCTAAAAAAACCAGTGATGGTCTAATTGGCACAGCTGTTTTTTATGTGTTAATTGTATTTTTAATAGGTATTTTGGATTTTCTAAAGGAAGCTATCCTTAC
>JBGUET010000427.1:0-2126 GCA_041821225.1 Sedimentibacter sp. | reverse complement strand
CATTGATGTCATAAAAATACTTTGTGTAAATTCTATAGTTATACTGTCCCACTCTTTCCTTTACAAATGAATCCTTTTGTTCTTCAAAGGATTTTTCAGCCAATGCTTGAATATCATCTGCAATTGTAATTTCATTTTCTTCCGTAAAAATTCTTTCGTTTTTATCATTATAAATTACATAACATACATCTAATCTTTGTGTACCGTTAAGTTCAACACTTGGCCCAATTCTTTGAAACAATGGACTATCTTTTATTATAAAACCTGAGCTTGCTAAATTTCTATATGTGTAAATTCTCAAAGCCTCTGATTCCATAATCTCTTTATTTCCATCTTCAAAAACAATCCTTGTAAAACTATAAATACCTGTTGCAACAAAAAACATGAAAATAATTAGAATTATACCCATGTATACAGTAAGTTTAAAATGAAGCTTTCTAAACATGTTATTTCTCCTTAAGCATATATCCTACACCACGGACAGTTTCTATTTTTGCATTAGTTTCATCCAGCCTTTTTCTTAAATGATGGACGTAGATTTCAATGTTGCTTTCTAAAACATCTGCCTCAAGTCCCCATATCCTATCGATTATTTGTTCTCTAGTAAATACCTGCCTTGGTTTTTTAATGAACATTTCCATTAACATGGCTTCTTTTAAAGGTATTTTATATTCTTTGTCATTTATAAACAACAAATAGTTTTTAACGTCGTATTTTATACCTTCAAATTCGTATATTTCTCCCACATACTCTGTGTTTTTTCTTCTAGCCAACGCCTTGACTCTTGCAATAAGCTCCTTAGTTGCAAAAGGCTTCACTAAATAATCATCAGCGCCGTTTTCAAGTCCAAAAACCCGGTCATCCACTGTATCTTTTGCTGTAAGCATGATTACAGGTGTTTTAAATCCTGATTTCCTGATTGATTTTAATATTTGTATGCCATCTACCCCAGGAAGCATTATATCAAGAACAATTACATCGTATATGTCTTTGCTTGATAGTATTAAACCTTCTTCCCCATCATTAGCTATATCAACATCTATTTTTTGTTTATCAAACAAAAAATTCAGAGCCTGTGTTATTTTCACTTCATCTTCTACGATTAATATTCTCAATTTTGTTCCTCCTGAAATTCAGTTTAAAAAGCTATAACCTTTATCTATATACTAATGTTTCAATCTTAATTTTACATTAACAATATTAAAATTAGTTATTAAATATTATATAACACTTGAAATTTTATTGCAATTCTAAATAACTACATTTCAATTTCGAACAAAAATAGGAGGGATGTCCCTCCTAAGTGTGCTTTATATACTGCTCATATTTCAATTTATGATTTGATTTTCTATTTATTACTAATACTTAATTATCATTTTCATTTTTGGAACCGTGGTTAGAATTTCTGATTTTTATTGTTCGAAGGAGATTTCTCACAATAATTGCCTGGCTGCTAAGTTCTTCGCTAGCTGCAGCTGTTTCCTCTGCCGTTGCTGAATTGGTCTGAACAACAGATGAAATTTGCTCAATTCCTTCGTTGACTTGAGAAGCTGCTATTGCCTGTTGTTGTGACGCTTCAGCAATTTTCTCCACCAATGCTACAGTCATATTTGTTTTTTTCACAATTAAATCAAATGAATCTACTGTTTCATTTGCGATTTTAGCACCCTTTGTTATTGCGTTTAATGAATTTTCAATAAGTTCAGAAGTATTTTTAGCTGCTTGAGTACTTTTGTTTGCCAAATTTCTTACTTCATCTGCAACTACAGCAAATCCCTTGCCTGCAGAACCAGCTCTTGCAGCCTCAACTGCTGCATTCAAGGCAAGTATGTTAGTTTGGAATGCAATGTCTTCTATGGCCTTTATAATTTTCCCTATTTGAACTGAAGATGAATTAATTTCATCCATAGAGCTAATCATGTGTTGCATGTGTTCAGTACCTTTTTGCACTTCAGCAGCAGTATCTTCAGATGTTCTTTTTGCATTTTGTGCACTCTCTGCATTTGAAATTATTTGCTCGGAAATTTCATTAATAGTTGCTGCAAGCTCTTCAATGGAGCTAGCTTGTTCCGTTGCTCCTTGAGTGAGAACCTGAGCCCCTCCAGCAAGTTCTTCCGAGCCACTAG
>JBGUET010000426.1:0-2157 GCA_041821225.1 Sedimentibacter sp. | reverse complement strand
ACAATGATTGAATTAGGTGTAAGCAACTTAACCAAAATGTTTGGTGTAGATAAAATATTTGAAAATGTAACCTTTGATGTTAAAACGAAGGATAAAATTGGTTTGATTGGTCGAAATGGTACGGGCAAAACAACATTAATTAGAATATTGGCTGGCTATGAAAATTTTCAAAATGGTCAGGTAAATAAACGAAAAGAATTAACCATTGGTTATTTAGAACAGATACCAAGCTATGATGAAGAAAGTACAGTATTAGATGTTTTAAATGAAGCTTTTCGCCACATTGAAGAAATTAAAATTCAAATGGACCAGATTGAAAAAACATTTGAAAGTTTAAAAGGTGAAAAACTAGAATTAGCCGTAAAAAAATACAGTAATCTCCATGACTTATACGAAATAGCTGGAGGATATAATAGCAAAGAAAAGTTATATAAGATTTTGCAAGGGCTAGAAATAAATGAGGAAATGCAAAAAAGAAAATTCAATTTATTAAGCGGAGGAGAAAAAACAAGGGTAATTTTAGGGAAAATCTTATTAGAAGAACCAGACCTTTTACTGTTAGATGAACCGTCTAATCATTTAGATATAAAATCTGTTGAATGGCTTGAAGAATACTTGAATGCATATCAAGGTACTATAGTAATGGTTTCACATGACCGCTATTTTCTTGATAAAGTTGTTAATAAAATCATTGAACTTGAACAAGATGGGGCACAAATTTATAATGGAAGTTATTCAAAGTATGTGGCTGAAAAGGAACTGCGCTTTCTACAGGCTATGAAAGAATACGAAAGCCAACAAAAAAAAATAAAAAAGATGGAAGACCAAATACAAAGATACCGCATTTGGGGTGAAATGCGAGATTCTGATAAAATGTACAAAAGGGCGAAGGAATTAGAAAAAAGACTTGAAAAAATTGAGAAAATCAATAAGCCAATTGTGGATAAAAAAGCAGCAGATTTTCATATGGATGTAGATGGGAGAACAGGCAAAGAAGTCATAAAGGTCAACAATATAAGCAAGACCTTCGACTCTAAAAATTTGTTTGATAATATAAGCTTTACATTGTTTTACAAGGACAGCCTATGCATATTAGGTGAAAATGGAACAGGAAAATCAACTGTTTTAAAAATAATATTAAATGAGATAACAAGTGATAGTGGAGATGTTAAAATAGGCTCTAATGTTAAAGTGGGATACTTGCCACAAGAAGTAAGTTTTGATAGAGAGGATGTTTCAATTGTTGATTATTTTTCATATTATTATGGAATATCTTTGGGAGAAACAAGAAAAGAATTAGCTAAAATATTATTTACTGGGGAAGATGTTTATAAGCATATAAGTACACTGTCAGGTGGGGAGAAATCAAGGTTGAAGCTTGGAATGCTCATATACGAAAATGTAAACACACTTATACTGGATGAACCTACTAACCACTTAGATATAGAGTCTAGAGAAGTTTTAGAAGAGAATCTGATAAATTATGAAGGAACAATTCTTTTTGTATCTCATGATAGATATTTTGTTGATAAAATAGCTACATGTATTGGAGAAATAGAAAACAAATCATTTCATTTATATGATTTTGACTACGGCGCATATAAACAGGAAAAACAAAGAATTTTAGAAAAACAACAAGTAATATTGAATGAAGAAAAAGCAGAAAAGACTGTTCCTCAAAATAAAGAAATTTATTTAAAGAAAAAAGAAGAAATGAGAGCAGCAGAAAAAGCAAAAAGAGATTTGCAAAAGTTAGAAAACAAAATATTAGAAACAGAAAGTAAAATAATAGAACTTGAAACTATGTTGAATACCAGTTCTGCTGAATGGGACTTGGAGGAGTACAACGATAAATACAATGAATACGTAGATTTAAAAGAAGCAATAGAAAAAATGTATTTTGATTTAGATAAATTTTGTTTGTAGGAGTATTGTATGAAGGCAATTCATTGATATGAATATAAGCCCAGGAGGCTGTGCTGTTTTATTTGCTATTGACAAATATATGAATATATTGGTATCATAAATAACAGTATTTAAAAAATTTGCACTGCATTGCGTTTTATACGAAACTCTACAGTACAGACTGAGCAGGCGATGAACATAATTGTTCATGGGGCTGGGCCAAATAGGCAGCGGGTTATACCTGTGGGATGG
>JBGUET010000425.1:0-2163 GCA_041821225.1 Sedimentibacter sp. | reverse complement strand
TATTGATGTTACTGAAGCTATGACTGTAATCGATGTGAATAGCGGAAAATTCATAGGAAAAGAAAGCATGGAAGAAACTGCACTTGAGTTAAATTTGCACGCCATAGATGAAATAGCAAGACAAATTAAGCTGCGCAACATCAGCGGAATTATTATCATTGATTTCATTGATGTGAAAAGCAAGGATAATACAAGTCTAATAATTAGTAAAGCTAAGTCTGCATTTAAGTATGATAAAGCAAAAACAAACATAATTGGAATGACAAAATTAAATTTGATGGAAATAACTAGGAAAAAAAATAAGGATAATTTTTTCAATCTTATAACTGAAGAATGTGAGCATTGCAATGGAAGCGGAAGAATAGTGTCGCAAATTTACATTTTTATGAAAATTGAGGGCATAATAAAGAAAATCAAAAAAAATACATCTTCGGAAGCTGTTGTACTTAATGCAGGATACGTCTTGTACAACAAATTAACAGGAAATTTAATGGGTGTAATTAATCAAATAGAAAAGAAGTACAATATGAATATATTTTTTGTGCTTGATGAAAAAATTCTTACAGATGAAATAGTTATTGAAAGAATGGGAAAGGCAGATTATATAAAGACATATTTAAGTATGAAAAAATAGGTTGACAAACATATACTTGTTTGATAGAATATATATTTGCAAGAGCCGCACGGATCAGGTTAAAACTTTTAGTACCTGCAATGGCGAGACTGGGAAGAGGAGGTAGCATTATGTACGCAATAATTGAGACAGGTGGAAAGCAATATAGAGTTCAAGAAGGCGATGTTCTTAGAGTTGAAAAACTTGAAATCGCTGATGGAGAAACAGTAAAATTTGATAAAGTTTTACTTGTAGCTGAAGAAGGAAAATTGAATGTTGGAAAACCATATGTTGACGGAGCAGTAGTTGAAGGTTTAGTTGAAAAGCAAGGTAAAGCTAAAAAAATTATAATTTTCAAATACAAAGCAAAAAAAGACTACAGAAAGAAACAAGGTCATCGTCAACCATATACACAAATTAAGATTGAAAAAATAGTTGGATAATGATATGATAACAATAACAATTTATAAAACGAAAGAAGTTATTAATAGTTTTATAGTTGAAGGTCATGCAGGATTCGCTGAAGATGGATTAGACATAGTGTGTGCATCTGTATCAATTTTATCATATACAGCTCTTAATTCAATGAATTTAGTTGCAGGAGTTGATTCTAAATTCATCAGTTTTGATGTTGATGAAGAGACTGGACTTATGTGTATGAGAACTAGTGTAAACAATGATAAAACAGATGTTATATACAGGAATTTTATAGTAGGTATAGAATTATTGCTGGAAGATTACAGTGATTATATTACACTTAAATTTGAGGAGGTGTAAACATGTTATTGAAATTAAACTTACAGTTATTTGCACATAAAAAAGGTGTTGGTAGCTCTAAAAACGGTCGTGATAGCAATGCTAAAAGACTTGGAGTAAAAAGAACTGACGGTCAATTCGTATTGGCTGGTAATATTCTTGTAAGACAAAGAGGAACTAAACTTCATCCAGGATTGAATGTAGGTATTGGAAACGATGATACATTATTCGCTACAGTAAGCGGAAAAGTTAAGTTTGAAAGAAAAGATAAGACAAGAAAGCAAGTCAGTGTATATCCTTGTGAAATAGAAGCATAATAAACGAAAATGACCTACCATTATACCATTAATGGTAGGTTTTTGTTTTAAAGGAAAGGGGACACACCCCTAAGTAGGGAAAGTCTTTGGAGTAGGCTTAGGGGAATGTCCCCAAATGGGAAAGGGGACACACATCTAAGTATGGTTGGTCTTTGGAGTAGGCTTAGGGGAATGTCCCCAAATATGGAAACAAGGAAAGGGGACACACCTCTAAGTAGGGTGAGTCTTTATAGTAAATTTAGGGGAATGTCCCCAAATTAGAAAAGGTTGGGATAAAATGTTTGTAGACATAGCAAAAATTAGTGTAAATGCCGGCAATGGCGGTAATGGATGTGTTGCGTTCAGACGTGAAAAATATGAGCCTTTGGGTGGACCAGCAGGCGGAGACGGCGGAGACGGCGGAGACATCATATTAGTAGCAGATGAAGGTTTGAGAACTCTAATGGATTTTAGATATAAAAGACGCTATCAAGCTAA
>JBGUET010000424.1:0-2168 GCA_041821225.1 Sedimentibacter sp. | reverse complement strand
TGAAAAGGTATTGAAGGCTATGATGAGCCACATCTCTGATATGTATAAAATCATAGTTAAAATTATCAATCAGGGAAAAGAAGAGGGTGTTGTTAAAGAAAGTATTCCTTCAGAACTAATTGCTTGCTTAATAATTGGAACTACAAGTGAGTTCGTGAAGCAAAAGCATTTTAATAAACAAGAAAATTTAGAAGAAGTGGATATTATTATAAATTTACTTTTTAATGGATTTGGTGTACAATAAAAAAAAATAATTTAATTATTGGGGGACTTATGAAAAGAAAAATAGCGCTATTAATGGCGATGGTACTTTTAATGACTACAATGCAAGTAAACTTTGCTTCTGCAGAAGAGGAAACAACGGAAGTACCTGTAATAGAAGTTACAGCTGAAACAACAGAAGAACCTGTAATAGAAGTTGCGGAAGAAACAATTGCGCAACCTATGGAATTGTCAATAGAACAAGCTATACAACTTGCAACAGACAGTGACAGAGGAATGTGGAAAATAGATGATGCAATTAAACAAATGCAGGATGCTAGGAGTCAAGGCAAGGATGCAAAGGACCAGGCAGAAACTTTGATAGGAATGTCATTTGATCAAATAGCATATGTTGAAGAAATTACAGGAGAATCCTTAGACATAACTAGCAATTATGTTGAAACTTTAATGGCTAAAAATGGATATTATATAAAATCCGCGGATACTCAAATGGAAATGCTAAAAAAGAATAAAGATCTCTTAACAGTTGGAATTGAAATAAAAACAAAGTCATTGTATTACAGCGTATTAGTTGCAGAAAAAACTATAGAAATTAATGAAGAAAAAATAAAAAGCGCTAATGAGCAGTTGAGAGTCATTAATTTAAAATTCAACAATGGTTCTGCTACAAAGGCAGAAGTGTTAAATGTTGAAATGTCAGTACAGCAGGCGAAGACAGATTTAGATTCTGCTAATGATGATTTGAAAATGGCAGAGTTGAATTTGTTAAATGCATTGGATTTGTCTTTTGACACTGAAATAGAACTTACTGACAATGAATTGAATTATGTCCCTACACAAGAAATTAATTTGTGTGAAGCAGTTGAAAAGGCAAAATTAGAAAGAGCAGAAATATTGGCAGCAGAAAACAAACTTGAACTTCAAGAAATTAAGACTCATGTTTACACTGCTTACTATACATCGAATTTAAGACAGAATAAAGCCGCAAAAGAAGATTTAAAGGATGCTGAATTAAATGTTCCTCAAGCGTACAAGGATGTTGATCTTGATGTAAGAAAGTCATATTTAAACTTAGTTAAGTCAGAACGAGCTTTAACAAATATGGATAAGACTGTAGAGCTTGCAAGAGAAGCAGCAAGAATCAATAAACTTCTTTATGAAAATGGAATGGTAGCATCTGTCGATGTTATTAAGGCGGATTCAAGTCTAGCACAGGCAGAAATTGGAAGATACCAGCTTTTAGTAGCTTACAACATTAATAAATTAATGTTTGATAACTCGGATTTAATTAGCAGTTCATCAGATACTGATATTTAGGGAGACAATATGTGTGATATAGCAATAAGAAATGTAGGACAATCAGATTTAGATGAAATTTCGGCACTGGAATTATCGTGTTTTCCACTAGAAGAAGCAGCTACAAAAGAATCTTTTAAGCGTAGAATTAACACATTTCCTGAAAGCTTTTTCGTTGCAGAGACAAATGGTAAAATAGTTGGTGTTGTCAATGGTTGCGTAACAAATAGCCCTGTAATATTTGATGAAATGTATCATGATGATAAGACACACATAAAAGACGGTGAAAATCAAGTTGTATTTGGTTTATTAGTTCATCCTGATTATCAAAGAAAAGGCATTGCTGAAAAACTTTTGAATCACATGATAACAGCATCAAAAAAACGTGGGAAAAAAGCGGTCATTCTAACATGCAAGGACAAACTAATACATTATTATGCAAAGTTTGGATTTGAAAACATGGGGGTATCTGGTTCAACCCACGGCGGTGCCGTATGGTACGACATGCTTTTAAAACTGAAATAAAACAAAAGACAATCTAATTAATTAATTAGATTGTCTACTTTGGAAGCATCATATCACATGATGCTTCTTTTTTTCTGCACATTTAAGGTATAATGATTATCCTTAATTAATTATCTTTTTTTTTG
>JBGUET010000423.1:0-2186 GCA_041821225.1 Sedimentibacter sp. | reverse complement strand
CAAGAAATTATAGATCAGTTTATATTGAAACTTCGTATGGTACGTCATTTAAGAACTCCTGAGTACAATGAGTTGTTTGCTGGAGACCCAAACTGGGTTACAGAGGCAATGGGTGGCATGGGGGTTGATGGAAGAACATTAGTTTCAAAAACATCGTTTAGATTTTTGAATACATTAACTAATTTGTCATCAGCTCCAGAACCTAACATGACAATTTTATGGTCAAATAATCTGCCAGAAGGATTTAAAAAATACTGTGCAAAAATGTCAATTGAAACATCAGCAATTCAATATGAAAATGATGATCTTATGAGGAGTATCCACGGGGATGACTATGGAATTGCTTGTTGTGTATCTGCTATGCGCATTGGTAAAGACATGCAGTTCTTTGGTGCTAGGTGCAACTTAGCTAAATCATTGTTAATGGCTATTAATGGTGGGGTAGATGAAAAGAAAAATGTAAAAATTATAGAAAATATAGAGAAAATCAACGGAGAAACTTTACAGTACCAAGAAGTTTTGAACAATTATAAAAAAGTTTTAGAATATGTTGCTGAACTTTATGTAAATACAATGAACGTAATTCATTACATGCATGACAAGTATGCATACGAAGCTGGACTTATGGCGCTTCATGATTACAATGTAGGTAGACTAATGGCATTTGGAGTGGCGGGACTTTCAATTGTTGCAGATTCCTTAAGTGCAATTAAATACGCTAAAGTTAAACCGGTACGCAATGAAAATGGTATAACTGTAGATTTTAACATAGATGGGGAATTTCCTATGTATGGAAATGATGATGATAGAGTTGATATAATTGCAGAGGAAGTTTTGGAATTTTTCTCTAAAGAACTTAAAAAGCATAAAACATACAGGGATGCAAAGCATACATTGTCAGTTTTAACAATAACTTCAAATGTAGTTTATGGAAAGAAAACAGGAGCTACACCTGATGGAAGAAAATCAGGAGAACCATTTGCACCTGGGGCTAATCCTATGAACGGAAGAGATAAAAGCGGCGTTCTAGCTTCTCTTAATTCAGTTGCTAAGCTTAAATACAAAGAGGTTTGCGAAGATGGCATATCAAATACATTTACGGTGGTACCTGAAACCCTTGGGAAACTAGATAGACACAGAATAGATAATCTTGCCAACATACTTGATGGATACTTTGTTCAGGAAGCACACCATATAAATGTAAATGTAATGAACAGAGAAACACTTTGCGATGCGATGGAAAATCCAGAAAAATATCCAAATCTTACTATTCGCGTGTCTGGTTATGCAGTAAACTTTAATAGATTAACAAGGGAACAGCAGCTTGATGTTATAAGCAGAACTTTCCACGAAAAGATGTAGGCACATTATGGAAAAGGGATATATACATTCAATAGAAACACTTGGAACGTTAGATGGCCCAGGTATTCGAATGGTTGTGTTTTTACAGGGATGCAGGTTGAGATGCGCATATTGTCATAACCCAGACACTTGGGTCTTCAAAAAAGAAGATGCATCAAACATAGTTAACAATGAAGTGCAAATAAAACCAATTGGAGCAACTGAATTAATTGAGAAAGCTAAAAGATATAAGCCTTACTTTAAATTTAATGAAGGTGGCATAACCTTTTCTGGTGCGGAGCCCCTCATGCAGCCAGACTTCTTGTTAGAATGTCTCAAGTTGAGTAGAAAAGAGGGAATACACACAGTTATAGACACTGCTGGAGCTGGTCTTGGTGATTATGATGAAATATTAAAATATACAGACCTTGTCATACTGGATATTAAACATTCAAACCCTGAAAAATATAAGCAAATAACAGGATTGAACATAGAAAGTTACAAGAAATTTAAAGAAGCATTAATTAAAAATAATAAGGATATATGGTTAAAACAAGTTGTTACACCAGGAATTAATGATACATTTGAAGATATGATTGATTTTGAAAAAGAAGTTAATTCATTTCCAAAAAACATGATTCAAAAGGTTGAACTTTTGCCATATCATACTCTTGGAGTTTTTAAATACAAAGAATTGAATATAGATTATAAACTTGAAGGTGTGGAGCCATTATCAAAAGAAAAGTTGAATGAGTTAAAAAAATATTTGAAAATAGAAAAATTGGTTAGATAAATAATAGGGGCTGGCTCAAAATGCATTTAGAGTCAGCCCTATTTATAATTTG
>JBGUET010000422.1:0-2190 GCA_041821225.1 Sedimentibacter sp. | reverse complement strand
TTTCTTTCTTCTTTAATTCACACAATGATTTGTTTGAAGAAGTTGCTAAATTTAGGGCAGCAAGAAGACTTTGGGCAAAAATAATGAAAGAAAGATTTAAAGCGAAAAATGAAAAATCAATGATGCTAAAATTCCACACCCAAACAGCTGGCTGTACACTAACCGCACAACAACCTGACAACAACATTATAAGAGTTGCTATGCAGGCACTTGCAGCAGTGTTAGGAGGAACTCAATCATTGCATACAAATTCTAGGGATGAGGCATTAGCTCTTCCTACTCAGGATTCAGTAACTATTGCTTTGAGAACACAGCAAATTATTGCCAATGAAACTGGTGTTACTAATACTATTGATCCATTAGCAGGCTCATATTTCGTAGAAGCAAAAACAAAAGAAATTGAAGACCAAGCAATGGAATACATAGCTAAAATAGATGAACTAGGTGGAGCAACAAGGGCCATAGACTTAGGATATATTCAAAAGGAAATTTCTGACTCAGCATATAAATATCAAATGGAAATAGAATCTCTTGACCGAATAGTTGTTGGTGTAAACAAATATCAAGTTAAAGAGCAATCACCAAAAGGTCTTTTAAGAGTTGACCCCATGGTTGGTGAAATGCAAAAGAAAAAAACACAAGAAGTGAAAGATGCAAGAAATAATTTAGCAGTGAAAGAAAAACTTGAAGCTTTGAAAAAAGCCTGTGAAGGTACGGACAATGTAATGCCATATATTTTGCAAGCCGTAAAAGAATATGCAACATTAGGAGAAATATGTGACGTTATGAGAGAAATATTTGGGGAATATGAGCAAGCTGTACTGCTTTAATTGAGGAGGATAAAATGAGTAGAATTATTAGAGTTTTAATAGCCAAACCAGGTCTTGATGGTCACGACAGGGGGGCAAAAGTTATAGCAAGAGCCCTAAGAGATGCAGGAATGGAAGTTATTTATACGGGATTAAGGCAGACACCTGAACAAATAGTGGCTGCAGCGATTCAAGAGGATGTAGATGTGATTGGAATGAGTTTGCTATCTGGTGCACATAATTATTTATTTCCAAGGGTGGTTGAACTTTTAAGGGAACAGGGCGTAGACGATATTCTTATTATAGGTGGGGGCGTTATTCCAGATGAAGATATTCCAGCATTAAAACAAGCAGGAATCGCAGAAATATTCACATCGGGAACAACAACAACAGAAATGATAGACTATATAAAGAATAATGTTGATAAAGACAATTAGATATTAAAAATTAGCTATAATTGTCCTATATCGTTATTCTTTATTTAAAGGTGGTGCAAAATGGAATTGATTCAACGAATGCTTGCTGGTGACAAAAGGGCGTGTGCTAAACTTATAACAGCAGTAGAGAATAACCCTGAAGAGGCTGAAAAAATAATAAGAGAAATTCATGATTACACAGGCAATGCCCATATAATTGGAATTACTGGACCTCCTGGTGCAGGAAAAAGCACGCTAACAGATAAGCTAGTAAAGGCATTGGTCAATGAAGGCAATAAAGTTGGAATAATTGCTGTTGACCCTACGAGTCCATACTCTGGAGGGTCAATACTGGGAGACAGAATACGTATGCAGGATTTGGCCATTAACCCAAATGTTTTTATAAGAAGCATGGGTACAAGAGGATATTTAGGAGGGCTTTCTAAGTATACAAAGAATGCCCTGAAAATTCTTGACGCGGCAGGATATGATTATATTATCATCGAAACTGTTGGCGTCGGACAGTCTGAAGTAGATATAGTCAAGGCTGCAGATACAGTAGTAATGGTTATGGTACCTGGACTTGGTGATGACATACAGTCTATTAAAGCTGGAATTATGGAAATTGGAGATATCTTTGTAATAAATAAAAGTGATTTGTTTGGAGCAGACCGAACTGCGACTGAAGTTAAAATGATGCTTGATTTAAGCATGAATGAAGAAAGAAGACCACCTATTGTAAAAGTTGTGGCCATTAAAAATGAAGGCATAGATGAGTTGATTATAGAATTAAAAAAACATGATGACTATTTGAAATCAAGTGGCAAATTTGAAGAAAGACGGAAAAACAACTTGAAGCTAGAAGTTGTTGAACTTATAGAAACGGAATTGAGAAAAATTGTTATTGAACAAACTCACAAGGAAGACAAACTTGTTAGCAATGTAAATGATATTTTCAACAAAGA
>JBGUET010000421.1:926-2205 GCA_041821225.1 Sedimentibacter sp. | reverse complement strand
AAGTAAAAGTCTATATATTAGAGTAGATTAATATGTAAAAATGAAGAATTGCTCAAGGGCAATTCTTTATTTTATACCTATTTAAAATTTTAATATATGCAAAATATGAAATATAGTGTATTATAACTATATATTATAATTTGCTACAAGGAGTAAAAAATTTATGAAAAAACCTATATTCATAGGAATATGTGGAGGAAGCGGTTCTGGAAAAACTACAATAGTAAACAAAATATTTTCAGAAGTTCCTGAAAAAAGTATAGCAATTATGGAACATGATGCTTATTATAAAGATCAAAGCTACATATCATATGATGAGAGATGTAAGACTAATTATGATCATCCATTTGCTTTTGATACAAATTTATTTGTGGAACATATTAAAGAACTTAAAAAAGGAAAGACAATTAGAAAACCTATATATGATTATGGCATACACAATAGAAAAAAAGAAACAATTGAAGTGCAACCTAAGGAAATAATTATTGTGGAAGGACTCTTAGTTTTTTATGAGGAAAGAATAAGAGAATTGTTAGATATAAAAATATATGTTGATACGGATGCTGATATAAGAATCCTAAGAAGAATAATTAGGGATATGAATGAAAGGTCAAGAAGTCTTGATTCAGTCATTAACCAATATATGAGCACAGTTCGCCCTGCCCATGAGCAATTTATTGAACCAAGCAAAAAATATGCAGATATTATTGTTACAGAAGGTGGGAATAATTTAGTAGCTATTGATTTAATGGTTACTAAAATCAAGTCATTGTTAAACTTAAATTAGCAATATGAATGACTGTTAAGAAAGAGGAGAAAAAGTTTGATTAAAGAAATAATAGTTGTGGAAGGTAAATCAGATATTTCCGCTGTTAAAAAGGCTGTTGATGCAGAGGTTATTGCCACAAGCGGACTTGGAATAAATGAAAAAATAATTAACGTAATAAAGAAAGCTTCCAAGAATAGAGGGATAATTATATTGACTGATCCTGATTATCCTGGTAAAAAAATAAGAAATATTTTATCTTCAGAAATAGAAAATTGTAAGCATGCATTTATTCCAAGAGACAAAGCCAATAAAAACGGAAATATCGGTGTTGAAAATGCATGTGTTGAAGAAATAAGAGAAGCATTAAAAAATGCAAGAGCAGAAATTGAGGAAAATAGGCAGGAGTTTTCAAATAAGGATATGATATATTATGAACTTATTGGAAATGATAATGCTTCTAAAAGAAGAGGTTTGATTGGTGACGAATTGGGAATAGGATATTGTAGTGCT
>JBGUET010000421.1:0-916 GCA_041821225.1 Sedimentibacter sp. | reverse complement strand
CAATTTTTAAAGAGGCTTAACAATTTTGGAATAGCAAGAGATGAATTGGAAACAGCAATTATAGGTGTTGAAAATTCTAAAAATCATAAGGAAATGGTCAAATAATGGAAGAGAAAAAGCTGTATTCACCTAAGGTTGTAAAAGATATACTTGATAGATACGGGTTTAAATTTCGAAAGAGTTTGGGACAAAATTTTCTCATTGATGGAAATATAATAAATAATATAGCTGATACTGCTGAGTTAGATGAAAATTCAGGAGTAATAGAAATAGGGCCTGGTTTTGGAACTTTAACTCAAGTTTTATGCAAAAAAGCAAAAAAAGTAGTAGCCATTGAAGTAGATAAAAGCCTAAAAAAAGTTCATAACGAAACATTGAACTATGACAATATTAAAATAATATATGAAGATTTTATGAAAGTTGATGTGGATAAACTCATTGAAGAAGAATTTCAGGGTATGGATGTTAAAGTAGTTGCAAATATACCTTATTATATTACTACACCTATAATCATGAAAATATTAGAAGAAAGATATAAAATTTCAAAAATTGTTGTAATGGTTCAAAAGGAAGTTGCTCATAGGCTTAACTCAAAACCTGGGAGTAAGGAATATGGTGCAATAACTCTTGCGGTTCAGTATAGGGCAGATACTAATATTGCTATGATTGTTCCAAATACTGTATTTATGCCAAGACCGAAAGTTGATTCAGCAGTTATTGAATTTAATATACTCAACAAACCAAGAATTGAAATAATGGATGAGAAAATGCTTTTTTCAGTAATAAAAGCTTCCTTCGGACAACGAAGGAAAACAATACTTAACGGATTGAGCAACAACTTAAAATTACCAAAGGATTTGATTAAGGATGTTCTTGAAAGGGTTGGAATTGATCCTGGCATAAGAGGTGAAACATT
>JBGUET010000420.1:1906-2210 GCA_041821225.1 Sedimentibacter sp. | reverse complement strand
TAAATCCTTGTATTCAATTCCTATTTTTTTAAGCATTGATGGGTATCTGCTTAGATCTGTAAGCCCTGGAATAGTATTTATTTCATTTAAATATATTTTATTTTCGGGACAAACAAACATGTCAACTCTTGAAAGTCCTTTGCAGCCCAGTGCTCTATATGTTTTTTCTGCCATTTGTTTTGCCTGTTTTTTTAAATCATCACTTATGCGTGCTGGACAGTAAATTTTCGAATTATGCTGAGAATATTTTTCAACATAATCAAAAAAATCATTTTTTGTATCTATTTCGTCTACTTCGCCAATT
>JBGUET010000420.1:0-1896 GCA_041821225.1 Sedimentibacter sp. | reverse complement strand
CTGCGCATTCTATTTCGAATCCTGGAATCATAGATTCAATTATAACTTTCTTGTCGTAATCAAAGGCTTCCATCATACCTTTTTCAAATTCATCATAGTTTCTTACTTTGCTTATTCCTAATGATGAACCATTGTTAGCTGGTTTAATAAACATAGGAACAGACAATTTTTCAAAAGCCTCATCGTACAATTTTTTTAAGTTTAATGTTTTATTGTTAACCACAGCTATATAAGGAGCCATGTTGATTCCTGCCATTTCGCAGATTGCATGGGTAAATTCCTTGTCCATAGAAACTGCAGATGAAGTCATGTCACATCCCACAAAAGGAATTCCTGTCATTTGACAAAGTCCTTGAATTGTACCATCCTCCCCATTTCTCCCATGAAGTACCGGGAAAATACAGTCAATTTCTATTTTCTTGAATGTTTTATTTTCTTCGTCTAGCTCTATAAGACCTTTAAAATTATTGTCCATACTCAATAAAACTGGGCTCAATTTTTCCTTGTGCCATGTATCATCGTTTACTTTATCTGCACTCCCTTCAAAGTGGAGCCATTTGCCATCTCTTGTAATGCCAATTAATGTAACTTCAAATGCTTCTATTGGAACATTTCTAATAATTGCAGCAGCAGAGTGTAATGAAACTGAATATTCATCAGATTTGCCACCAAATAATATTGCTAATTTTGTTTTATTCATTTTTCTCCCATCTTTTAATTTATTTGCTATGTATTCAAGCTTTAAAAATCTAGAACCTTTAATAAGCATTGTACAGTTTTCTTCTAGATATTTACTTAAATACTCAGTTGCTTCTTCTTTTGTATCAAATTCAACAATACTTTTAATATTCGTATTTTCTCTAGCACCCTTTGCCATAAACCTTGCTTCTTGGCCAATTGTAACAAGTTCATCAATGTTGTGATTGCCTAAATCTTTCCCCACCTTGTAATGAGTATCATGGCTCATTTCTCTATAACCAAGCATATCTCCTAATATTGCAATTTTCTTTTTTGATTCAAACAATTCAAATATTTCTAAAGCAGCACTTATACTCACTGGATTTGATTTATAGCAATCGTTAAGAATAGTGCATTCATTTATTTTTACAACTTCGTTTCGAAGGCCTGTTTTTTCGATTTTTAATAATCCCAAACGGATTTCTTCATTGCTCATTCCAAGGTACTTTGCAGCCAATATTGCTGCCATGGCATTTAAAGCCTGATGTTTTCCAAGCATTTCAATATAAAGTTCTTGAAATTTTTCATCGTTTACTTTAAATGTTATACCATCTATATCTTCATTAAATTCTTTTAGCCATAAATTATTATGCTCTCTAAGACCAAAGGTTTCTTTTAGTATGCTCTTTTTAATTTCTGTGTTTTTTACTGTTTTTTCAATTAACTCATCATCTCCAAAGTAAATAAACAATCCATTGCCCTTAATACCATTGACTATTTCAAGTTTTGCTTTAGCAATTTCTTCAATTGAATTGAAATTATCTATATGAACAAGTCCAACACTTGTAATTATTCCTATATCAGGTTGGACAAGTCGAGTCAAAAAATTGATTTCGCCTTTTTTTTCCATACCCATTTCTATAACAGCAACTTCACAGTCTTCATCAAGGCTCAAGAGAGTATATGGAACTCCTATTTCAGTATTGTAATTGCCCATGGTTTTTTGAGTTTTATACCTTTGAGAAAGAATACCAGCAGTAATATCCTTTGTGGAAGTTTTCCCATTGCTCCCAGTAATGCCAACAATCTTTACACTCAGCATATTTCTGTAAGCAAGGGCCAGTTCTTGTAGCGCTATTACTGTATCGTCAACCAATATAACAGCAATATTTTCTGGTGGGTTAGGTTCATCTTTATTCCACAAAGTTGCCACTGCAC
>JBGUET010000419.1:0-2229 GCA_041821225.1 Sedimentibacter sp. | reverse complement strand
ATAGCTAAAAATTCAGGAGTTAAAATTAATAAACAATATAACCTTCTTATCAGCGATTTCTTAGAATTTGATGGAAATCCTCAGGGCTTTAGAATATTAACTAAATTACATACAGAGCAAGATGAATTTAGCCTTAACCTCACTTATGCAACTTTATTATGTGCGTTAAAGTATTCAAGAGCAGCTGGAGAGGAAAAGGGTCAAGGAATACTGAATAAAGCAGGTTACTTTCAATCGGAAAAAGAAACAGTAGAAAAACTCTATAACTATGTAGGAATTAAATTGCACAGGCGCTATCCTTTAACATATATTATGGAAGCGGCAGATGATATTGCATATTGCCTAAGCGACATTTCTGATGGTATCGAAAAAAGAATTATTACAATCGAAGATTTTATCTATGAATTTGAAAAGACTTGGCAAGAAAAATATGACAATGCACATTGTCCTGTACAAGTGCCTAATCACATAATTAATTTTAGTCTGTCTATATCTGTACCTTGGTCTAAACAAGCTATAAATGAAGCCGCAGACAATTATATAAGCAATCATATAGATATTATGAATGGACAAGCAGCACAATTAATTCCTGAAGATGGTATAGGAAGAGTTTTTGAAACTATTAAACATGTTTCAAGAAAAGTACTATATAAATCTATAGAGGCAGAAAGTATAGAATTGACTGGCTATGCAGTAATGACGGGAATGCTTAAGCATTTTCAACGGTTATTAGAATTATCTAAAGATGAATTCAAAAGATTACTTAATAATGAGGATGTAAAAAACTTAGACTTGGAAAGACGACTTTTTAATCGCTTAGGAAAAAGATATGTAAAAGCTTATATATATGCAGTTAATAAGATTAACAATGAAGATGAGAATTTTGCCTCTATTGAATGGTGGTTAAGAACACATTTGATTATTGACCATGTTAGTGGTATGACGGATGAATTTGCGCTTGAAACATATCAAATGTTGGAGGGAATTAGCCTCTTAAAACTCTGAATTATCAATGAACTACTAATTATCCATATTAATAGTGAAATGTTATTTGAGTATAAGATTATTTAGTAGGACAAATGTATAAAATTTATGGAACTTTATAATATTGCGAAAGAAACTATAAAACCAAAATAATTGTCAATATGTATGTCAAAAGTGTGTACAGAAGGAGAATATGTATGATTGATTCGATGAGAGAAACTTTATTTGCAACAATAAAGGTAAACAGCTGTATGGAAATAACCAATCAAACAGACTATAAGAATGCAGGCATCTATATGATTTACATCGACAATTTCAGTGATGAAAAAATCATCCCTTTTTATATTGGACAAACTAAAAACTTCCAGAGACGGTACAAAGAACATCTGTCGGAGATCATGGCATTAAACAGATTGGACTGTGATTATTATAATGCTTTGCTTGTCAACAAATTTTACGACGGTTCACTCAAAACGTGTAAAATGTTTAAATACATGGTAGACCATGGGTGTTCATTGAAAGACTTCCATATGATTATTTTAGAGAATGTTAATGAACTGGATAAACTTGATCAAAAAGAACAGGAATATTTCAAATTGTACCATCCTGCTTTTTTGGGCTTTAACCAGATGAATACAAGACTGGCGGTAAACATCTTTGGATGGAGTCATAAGCCTGAAACTCCACATACAGAAGATGAGTATGTTGCATTATGCGATACAGTGTCGGACGATATTAGCAATATTTATAAATATAAGGAATATGGTTTTACTATGTTTAATTTTAAATGGGCATTCATAAAACAGCTACCATATACTGATGGCAAAAACATAGAAAACATTCGAACTATGATTGATAACGTTAACGAACGTCTGGATAGACTAAGAGAAGACCTACTTTGTACAGAAGAGAAGATAGCGGAAGCTAGAAAAAATGAGCTGTATATAAAACTTAAAGAATTAAGAAACGTAGAGAGCAAAATTTTTAGCATAAAAGAAGAGCTGATTAACAGTCAAATCATACCTAAAGTCCAGAAACTTTTTGAAGATAATAATATCAAAAGCAATACAGCATACAATGATTTTGTAGACAGCATACTGTATATTAATGAAAAAACTAAAAATAGCTTTCTAAATTATTTAGACAAGCGAAAAATATATGTAAACTTTTATAGAGAATTCGAACATGAACTCGGAGAGAAAGAGCGTATTGACTGTGAACTCAGAAAATATGAAATTCCTATAG
>JBGUET010000418.1:0-2243 GCA_041821225.1 Sedimentibacter sp. | reverse complement strand
CATTTTTTTATTAAGCTTTTTGCTGATTCTTTCCATAAAATATTCAATGAGAAGCTTAATATCGTCTTTTCTTTCTCTTAGACTTGGAAGTCTAAGAGGTAAGACGTTTAATCTATAGTACAAATCTTTTCTAAAAGTGCCATTTTCAACTTCTAGCTTTAAATTCTTATTTGTAGCTGCAATAACACGAACATTGACTACCATTTCATGGGCACTTCCTATTCTACTAACAGTTCCCTCTTCAATAACTCTCAAAAGTCTTGTTTGTAAATCTAGAGGCATTTCTCCAATTTCATCTAGAAAAATTGTTCCACCGTCTGCTATTTCAAATTTACCTGGATTGCCTTTTAATTTTGCTCCGGTGAAAGAGCCTTCTTCGTAACCAAAAAGCTCTGATTCTATTAAATTTCGTGGAATAGCACCGCAATTTAAAGCAATGAATGGTCCCTGTGCTCTCGCAGAATAATTGTGTATGGATTGTGCAAAAAGTTCTTTTCCAGTTCCGCTTTCACCCATAATTAAAATATTTGACCGACTGTCAGAAATCTTTTTTGCAAAAGTTACAACATGAAGAAAATTTTCATCTTTCCCAATTATTTTATCGAATGTATAAATGGCATGACTTCTTATAATCTCATTAATTAATTTTCTTTGCTTTTTTACTTCATTGAACACTAAAATAATATTAGTAACTTCATTTCCGTGATTTTTTATTGGATATGTGGTTAAGTTTAATTGCAATCGGTTTTTGTTGGAATAAACATCTACATCTTCTTTAAATGAAACTTTTTCTTTTGTAACTATGTTTAGTATAGAATTCCAATTTTTAAGAATAACATTTGCATTCATTTTAGTAAGTTCGGTTTCAGTATAACCAAAAAGCTCATTAGCAAAGGAGTTTGTTGTTATTATTTTTCCTTCTAAGTTTACAATAATAATTCCCATTAATAAGGAATTTTGTATAATTTCATGATACTTTTTTTCTTTGAATAATTGACCTCTTAATTTATTTGATTCAAGTTCATTTTCGATTGCCTTTGCTCCAGCAACTACCATTCCAAGGGTATGAGAATGGACAGACTCACTGTAACCAGTTAAATCAAGTGTTCCGATTATGTTGCCATCTGCATCGGATATTGGGCATGCTGAACATGTCCAACGATGATAAGCACTTACAAAATGTTCTTTCCCTGATACTTGCAGCGGCTTTTTCTCAACTAACACTGTTCCCATAGCATTTGTTCCCATGTTAATTTCATCCATGTATGCGCCAGGTATCATTTTAAATGAAAAAGCTTCAGTCAATATTGTTTCATCACCTATTACATTAAGGATACAGCCGTCTTTAGCTGTTAAAATTGAAAAGAAATTGGAACCTCTTACAAAATCATATATTTTATTCATTATGGGAGCAGCAGCAAGAACAAGCTCTCTGTTTGCTTCCATTTTGAGGAAAAGTTCTTTTTCATTTAAAATACTGTTTGAATATACTTGGTTGCAATTAACATTATATTTTTTGCACCTATCATGAGAAGCTATAATATAATTTTTGAACATAATTCAAGACCTCCTTCACATTCTTATCTTTTAGAACAATATTATTCATTATACTATATTTCGACAAAAGTTTCATAATAAAAATATTCCAGGGAATTATGATAATAATATAAGAAGCAAAAAGTTAATTAAGTTGAACTGTGTAAAAAATATATAAACGTAGAATATAAAGGTAAGTATAAGGAAAAAATAATATAATGAGAGCATATAGAAAAATACAGTTAAAATACATTGAGATTGGCATAAAATAGGGATTGAGAAAAAAAATAAATCTAGTATAATATAAACAAAGGTCAAAGAAAGTCAAAGTTAAAGTCAATGTCAGAAATTATAATGTAAAGGAAGTGAAAAATTGTCTAATTTAAGCAATATAATTGAAGACTTTATAAAAGAACTCATGGAGGCAAATAATTATAAAACTATTGAAATACAACGTAATATTTTAGCTCATCAGTTTGACTGTGCTCCTTCTCAAATAAATTATGTACTTACTACCCGTTTTAACAATGATAGAGGTTACATAGTTGAAAGTAGAAGGGGTGGTGGTGGATGTATTAAAATTTTTAGGGTCAGAACATCAATGAAGGATGAAATTCAGAGTTTGTTAAATGATAGCATAGGAAGCAGCATAACCTTTAACAAGGCTCTTGATTTAATAAATGCATTACTTGAAAGAAAAATAATAT
>JBGUET010000417.1:0-2250 GCA_041821225.1 Sedimentibacter sp. | reverse complement strand
GAAGAAGGACACCAACAATAGGCCCCCCTTGTTCAACATATTTTAAAAACCCATCAGTAAGATTTCCATAGTCCATGAACATTCCTCAATGTTTTATTTTATTTTATTATTTCGTTATTTTAAACGAATTATTATATAGTACTTGATTATTTTATTATTTAAAATATAATAGTATTATTATTACAGAAAGGATTAATTATATGAAATATTTTATAGGAATACCTGTTCCAAAAAATTATAAGAATAAAATAGAAATGTTACGTGCAGAATATAGATTTTTAACAACTGAACCGCATATTACATTAGTACCACCTACTGCACTACCAACTGATGATTCATTTATTGAAGAGGTTGTAAAAGCTTGTAGATCAACCAAGGCTATCACAATTAATCTTGATAATCTTGAGAGATTCAACAATCTTGCTTTGTATATAAGCCTCCATTCCTCTGAATTAGAAATTTTGTATGACAACATTTGTGACAAATTACATCTTCAAAACGAAAAAACCAGTTATAATCCTCATTTGACAGTTTTAAAGCAAAGACAAAACAAGCAAATTGATTTGGAAAAAATCAAAACAAAAATTGAGAAACGCCTATCTCCATACCCTGCATACAAACTTACTTCATTAGTAATTTACCACCAACCCAAAGAACGATTTATATACGTACCATATATGAAAATACCATTAAGTGACAATTAAAAAAAGAATATGTCGGTTTATTGCAACAAATTTAAATTTTTCTAATCAACCGACATATCCTAAACTTAATTTTTAATTATGCAAGCCTTTGTTCAATAAGCGCTGCAAGTTCATTTGCACGAAATTTTAATTCTTCTAAATTTTCTCCTTCAATCATAACTCTTACTAAAGGTTCTGTACCTGAAGGCCTTATAAGAACCCTTCCTTTTCCATGAAAGTGTTTTTCTATTTCATTTATTTTATTTTTTATTATTTCATCTTCTAAGTATTCTTTCTTTTTATTATCTGCAACACGAGCATTTACTAAAACTTGTGGCATTACTTTCATAACACTTGCAAGTTTTGAGAGCTGAGTGTTTTTTTCTTTAACAACACTTAAAAGCTGAATTGCCGTAAGTAGACCATCTCCTGTGGTATTGTAATCTAGAAAAATTATATGACCTGATTGCTCGCCTCCAATAGAATGATTTCCTTTTAACATTTCTTCAAGAACATATCTGTCTCCAACATTTGTTTTAATAATATCTATATTTTTTTCTTCAAGGCATATATCAAGACCCATATTTGTCATTACTGTGCCAATAACTGCATTGCTTTTTAATTTTCCTTTTTCTTTCATGTTAATTCCGCAAATTGCAAGAATATGGTCACCATCAATTATGTTCCCATTTTCATCTGCTGCAATCAACCTATCTGCATCCCCATCAAAGGAGAATCCTACGTCAGCTCCTGTTTCAAGCACAAGCTTTTGTATTTCTTCTGGGCTTGTAGAACCACAGTTAACATTAATATTAATTCCATTAGGGTCATTATGTATTACATAAACTTGTGCCCCAAGCTCTTGAAGAAGTTCAGGAGCCGCTTTATAAAC
Source organism: Sedimentibacter sp. (assembly GCA_041821225.1). Taxonomy (GTDB): domain Bacteria; phylum Bacillota; class Clostridia; order Tissierellales; family Sedimentibacteraceae; genus Sedimentibacter. Next base: position 675 of record JBGUET010000417.1, on the reverse strand, counting down.
TGCTCCATTTCCACAGTCAACAGCAACTTTTAATCCTTTAAAATCAACCTCAATTGTTTGTTTTAAATAATCCATATATTTTCTTACAGGATTCTCAATTCTTATTTTTCTTCCTACCTCGCCTGAAATAGGCATATAATCTATATCTATATCTTCTAGTATGTATTCTTCAATTGAATTTTCAATTTCATCAGTAAGTTTTAAGCCTTTTTCATTGAAAAATTTAATTCCGTTATATTCCACTGGATTATGTGAAGCGGTAATCATAACTCCTCCGTCGGCTTCAAATATTTTAATCATGCGAGCAACAGCAGGTGTAGGCAAAATTCCAAGATATAAAACATCTATGCCTGCAGAGTTTAGTCCAGATGACAAGGCACCTTCTAGCATGTCCCCTGATATTCTTGTATCTATTCCTACTACCATTTTAGGCCTTTTTTTCCCTTTAGCCAAAAAATATCCACCAACACGTCCAAGTTTATACGCTAATTCAGATGATAAATCAACATTTGCAATGCCCCTTACCCCATCGGTTCCAAATAATTTACCCATTTATTCCTCCATAAAAATTATTCCTAATTAATTTTAAATCATTAAACATATAATACCATATATATTACAAAAAAAAAAGATACCATTAATATTTTAACGGTACCACTCAGTTCGGTGCTCTCC
>JBGUET010000416.1:0-2252 GCA_041821225.1 Sedimentibacter sp. | reverse complement strand
TCGTTTCATCAATTAAAACAATGTTAACCTTTCTTCCGTCACTTTCAAAATACAATATATTTCCTAAAGGTACACTAAAATTTATGTTGTTATTTTTGTATTCAAAGAAATGATTTTTATTGCCAAATAGTTTTATAGCCTTTATTACTACTAATTCAATTTTATCCCTATTAGCAGGTTTTACAAGAAAATTCAAAGGTCTTACTTCAAATAAATCCATTGCATAGCTTTCCTTGCCAGAAACATATACTATTTGCGTAGATTCATCGTTCATTTCTTCGCGAATTTTTCTACCAACTTCAACACCATTCATTTCACATAATTCTATATCTAAAAAAATCAAATCATAACTATTGCCTTCGAAAAGATATTCACACAGCTCTTCTCCAGAGTAAAACAATTCAATTTCAAATTTTTCATTAATATTTTCGCTAATATCAGCCAGAATATCTTCAATTTGCTGGCAAATTACTTTTTCATCATCACAAATTGCAATTCGTAACATGTATTTCCCCACTTTGTAATATAATTATTTTTTATCATATTTACATCTGATTATACCATACTCAAACTGCATTATCACCAATTTAATTCTCGTATGAATCATTATTATACGTTCTCCAATTAACCAAACTTTGTTTTATTTTACTTTCCATTCTTTGTGAAATATAATACAGTTATTGGAATTATATTCTTTAGGAGGAAATTATGGTTAATAAAGACGCAGATTTAAAGCAAGATACAGTACCATTTTTCGAAAGCAAAAAAGGTATTATCTTTGCAGGAAGTGTTGTTGGATTAATATCAGTTTTATTAGTAGTTTTTGGAAATCCTAAAAATATGGGATTTTGCATAGCTTGTTTTGAAAGAGACATAGCTGGAGCATTAGGTCTTCACCGCGCAGCGGTTGTACAATATATAAGACCTGAAATAATCGGATTGATTTTAGGTGCATTTATTTGTTCTGTTGCTGGGAAAGAATTTCAATCCAAAGGAGGTTCCTCGCCAATAACAAGGTTTTTCCTTGGGATAGCTGTAATGGTTGGTGCTCTTATGTTTTTAGGATGCCCACTCAGAATGATATTAAGAATTGGCGGAGGAGATTTAAATGCAGTAATAGGGTTGTTAGGTTTCGGCGCCGGTATAGGTTTGGGTGTTATATTTTTAAACAAGGGTTTTAATTTAAAGAGGAACTATAAAACTTCATCTTTTGACGGATATTTAATGCCTGCTTTCGCTGTTGGATTATTTGTTCTCCTAATGGCAGCTCCTGCTTTTATACTGTTTAGTGAAGAAGGACCAGGCAGTCAACATGCCCCAATATTCATCGCTTTAGTAGCAGGACTAATAGTTGGTGTTTTAGCACAAAAAACAAGACTTTGCATGGTTGGGGGTATGAGGGATAAAATCATGTTCAACCAAAATTATTTATTACTAGGCTTTTTAGCAATTATTTTCGTATCTGCTATTGGAAATATGTTAACAGGCAATTTTAATTTAGGTTTTGTGGATCAACCTGTAGCCCACACTGACGGCCTATGGAACTTTTTAGGAATGCTTTTAGTTGGTTGGGGTTCAGTATTATTAGGTGGATGTCCATTAAGACAGTTAATATTGTCTGGAGAAGGAAATTCCGATTCAGCTGTAACTGTTATGGGAATGATTGTAGGAGCAGCAATATGTCACAATTTCGCCCTTGCTTCAAGCGGGAATGGCCCTACTCCAAACGGGCAAATAGCTGTAGTAATATGTTTTGTATTCTTGTTAGTATTGTCAATCGCCAACTCGGATTTAGTTAAAAAGAATAATTAGGAGGTGCAAAAATGAAAGTAGATACATGTGGAACATCTTGTCCACAGCCGGTTCTAATGACAAAAAATGCTTTAGAAAATGACCCTGGCTCTGTTGAAGTAATGGTTGACAACAACACTTCAAAAACTAATGTTAAAAAATTTCTTACAAGCAAGGGATATTCAGTTGAAATTGAAACACATGATGATATATCAGTTTTAAAAGGGCAGAAATGAATTATATAATAGTTTTTCACACACAATCTGGTGCAATAAAATTCGAAAAAAAAATGAAAAAATTAGATATTCCTTGCAAGTTGCAGCCCGTACCAAGAAAATTAAGCTCAAGCTGCGGAATATGTGCTAAAATTTCATACGATGAAAATGTAGCTGGATTAATCGAAAGTGAAATTGAAAGCATATATAAAGATATATCAAAAAACCAGTATGAATTAGCTTTTA
>JBGUET010000415.1:0-2267 GCA_041821225.1 Sedimentibacter sp. | reverse complement strand
AAACTCAGTACCAGGGTTTTTACTTCTTCTATATCAATTGCCGATTTATCAACTAAAACATCAGTGTTTGCTTTGAAAATTTCATATGCTGCGCGAATTACAAATACTGATACAATCAAGGAAACAATTGGGTCAATAACAGTAGGCAAACCCAATTTAACTCCTACAAGAGTAACCAACACTCCTACAGAAACATAAATATCACTTCTTGTATGCATAGAGTCTGAAACAAGAATTTGACTGTTTAATTGCTTTCCTTTCTTAAATTCTATAACACAAACAAATATGTTAATAACTAATGTAAAAAGCAATACTATTAGGCTTTCAACAGTTATATTCATAATGACCGGGTTTTTAAATCTGAAAATGGCGCTGGCAATAATTTTAACGTCTATTGCAAACAACATAATGGAAATAAACAACCCAGAAAGTGTTTCGAATTTGTCATGGCCATAAGGATGGTCAATATCTTTAGGCTTAGATGCAAGCTGAATACCAATTAACCCAACTATGTTAGATGAGCCGTCTGAAAGTGAATGAAAACCGTCTGCAGTCATGCTTGCGCTAAGAATAATATTTCCAATAACTATTTTTGTTACAGCCACAAATAAATTAGCGAAAAGAATAATAGCAAGAACTTTTTGAACCTGTTTGAATGTATTTTTTTCCATATAAATTACCTCGCTTTTAATTAAATGTAAAAAAAATCATGAGACAATAAACCTTATTATTGTCCCATGAATTTTAAATCCACTGTCTTAAAAAGACCTGGCTATAAGTACCTAATGGCACATCGCCTGTCAATTAGTAGTGTATTATATGAAGAAAAATCACATTTGATAAACATTTTTGATTTTTTTTATATTGTTATTTCTGTTCCTCCTGATAAATAATCGACTTTATCACCCATGACCTCTTTCAAAAGTTCATAGGGTATTGTTCCAGTACAATGGCAAGTATAATACTTTGAATCTGTATTTTTAAGATAATCCCCTATTTGTCTAACTGTTGCTAAGTCTTCATATCTATCTCCGGCGGGATTGCTTAAATGGAAACCTCCAATAACATAATCAGGGGAAGTAGTTGTCATATCTCTAAAGTGTTCAATTATATTTATAATACCAGAATGTGCACAACCGACTAATAGCAGTGTTTTACCACCTTCTCTAATAATCAAGTTTTGCTCATGTGAAAAACTATCTTGTACCAACAGATTATCCTTTTCTGTATAAAGACGTTTATTCTCAGAAGGATTGAATTTATAACCTTTTACATTTGAGAATAGTTCAAGCTCATCATCTATGACCATTTGATTATCAACGAAAATAAAACGGTCATTAGACATTAAATTTTCATCTAAACCCACATATCTTTTGTTCTCATTTTCAATGTATGAATAATGTTTTTCAAAGGCATTTTTACTTAAATATATTTTTGCCTTAGAATTAACTTCTAAAAATTTTGCAAGTCCTCCACCATGATCATAATGTCCATGAGAAATGACAACTAAATCAACTGCTGAAAGATCAATATTCATTTTTTTTGCATTATCCACAAACATATCGTTTGCACCAAGATCAAGTAGAAGCTTATGCTTCTTTGTTTCAATGTATAAACATAATCCATGTTGACTCTTGAATTCATTAGAAATAGACGTATTTTCCACTAATGTTTTAATTATCATATGCGTTACCTCCTAGTAATTATCAATGATTTAATTATACATTATTAATGATACCTGTCAATAGTACAGTACAGGGGAACCGGCTAAATGCCCATGGAAAGATTTTCAGTCCTGTGATATAATTTAAGAAATCTAGATCATTTGCAGAGAGGAAGAACCTATGAATGAAAGAAAATTAAGAATTTTTTATGAAGTGAGCAAACAGTTAAATATGACTAAAGTGGCTGAACAATTATATGTTAGTCAGCCCTCTATAAGTCAAGCCATAAGTGATTTAGAAAAAGACTTAGGTGTAAAACTATTTGACAGAATGAATAAAAAATTATACCTTACACACGAAGGCGATATTTTTCTAAATTATGCTAGAAGAATATTAAATATATATGATGAAGCTGCGAGAGCAATTAAAGAAATGAACGCCCTAAGCAGAGGCCAATTAATAATTGGTGCAAGTACCACCATTGGCATATACATATTACCAGACATCATAGGGAGGTTTTCTAAACTATACAGCAATGTGGACATATCCATAATTATCGAAAATACAGAAAATATTGTAAAACTTATAGAAGAAAATCACTTA